>JAMIQD010000197.1:0-13990 GCA_035914755.1 Pseudobdellovibrionaceae bacterium
AAGTTGGGGTCTGACTTCCGTGGCGACCCTTCTGCCGCAATGCTTGAGGTTTTAGATCCAGAACAAAACTTTGCCTTCCGCGACAACTATTTGAATGTTGATTTTGACTTGAGACATGCTCTGTTCATTGCAACTGCGAATGTTCTTGAAAATATTCCACCCGCTCTTCGCGATCGAATGGAAATTATCAATATTCCTGGGTATACAGAGAACGATAAGTTGTTGATTACTAAAAAACACTTGATTCAGCGTCAAATCGAATCGAATGGTATTACCAATGAAAACATCAGCTTCACTGACGATGGCATCCGATATTTAATCAGCGGCTATACTCGCGAAGCCGGACTGCGCAACCTCGAGCGCGAGGTTGGATCCATCTGCCGTAAAGTTGCAAAAATGGTTGTCATGAACGAAACAAAATTTGTTGAGGTGACAGCCGCCGCAATACCTGAGCTTTTAGGTCCTCCGCGGTTCTTGCGCGACGACAAGTTAGCTGATTCAAATGTCGGCGTTGTTCAAGGCCTTGCCTGGACTCAAGCTGGCGGAGAAGTTCTCCACGTTGAGGCCTTAAAAATGAAAGGCAAGGGCGGCTTAATGCTCACGGGCCAGCTGGGAGACGTTATGAAAGAGTCTGCTCACGCGGCGATGAGTTATGCCAAGGCGCACATGGAAGAGCTTAATATTCCAGAAGACTTCTTTGAAAAGTTTGACATCCACGTTCACCTCCCTGCTGGCGCCATTCCTAAAGATGGGCCATCTGCGGGAATTACCCTTACTACGGCTTTGGTTAGTCTCATGACAGGAACTCCCGTTCGACATGATATTGCCATGACTGGAGAGGTAACTCTGCAAGGAAGAGTGCTCCCTGTGGGCGGAATCCGCGAAAAGTGTCTTGCGGCTCTTAATCAGGGCATCACAAATGTGATTATCCCCTTCGCAAACCAAAAAGACCTTACGGACATCCCAAAACAATTTAAAGATAAAATGAACTTTATTTTAGCAGAAAACTTAGATGAGGTCTTTGCTGTTGCCTTCGATAGAAATGCTACGGGTGCGAAAAAAGCCCCCGCCAGCAAAAAAGAAGGCAAAAAGCCAAAAGCTCCTGCTGCAGCTGCTTAGCTCAACATACGTGCTTGCTAGTCCTTAAAAAAAGCCAGGTTCTTAAACCTGGCTTTTTAACATAAAAAGTACCACACGCTACTTTCGGCCCAGATCACTTTTTATCGAGTACATAGATTTTGTCCTCAGCACCTTCTTTAACAGTAAAGAAATAGGCTTTAGGAAACTCTTCTTTGATATATTTTAATTCTTCTTTAACGTCTCCGCGAACAGTGCGCTTTAAACATTTAAAGGCCTTGTTGTCCATGCAGACTTGGTCATAGCTAACAACAAAATCATCCGCGCCCTCTTTTGACTTAAGAGCCTTTGCGCAATCTTTAAGGTCTGCCTTTTTGCATACTTCGCCGGCGCTTGCGGTAACTCCTGAAAACGCAATTGCCGCCGTTAAGAGTGATAATTTCACAGAAACTTCTCCTGTCGGCTATTCCGAAGCCGGTCGTTTTCGCTCTCAAGAACGCGCACCAAGGTCTTCAGATCTGCAACTTCTTCTTTTAATTGCAACATCTGCTCTTCTTTTTCTTGAAGAATCTGGGTGTAGGCCTTTTTGAGCTCGGTCAGGAGCTTGTTGGCCGCCGTAAGAATAGGCTCGTCATTTTTCGCCGTCGCAATTTTATCTGATATATCCGTCTTAACTTGCAACGAATTCGGAGCCTGCATATTTCCGTGATGAGCACCCACCTGAGCGAGGTCGCTGTCTAGGGAGGGGCGATGTACGCGCTGGTGGGTACTCATCGGCTCGTCAATGATAAAGTATTTACCATCATCGAACCTGAACTTAATATCCTCGGCTTTGATCCGTCTGCGTAGCGTGCTAACACTCACTCTGTACTTCGTTGAGTAGTCCATTAGGGCTAACCAGTTCGAAGTTAGGTTTGATGAAGGCTCACTATTCATTGTCTCTCCGCCTACTCAGCTGTCTCCAGCCTGCGTAATCAGTTTTATCACACCAAGGACACCTGTCAAATTTAACAGCTGAAAGTGTGGCTATCCAGTAAATTTCTCGACCGAAGGCTGGGTAACCGCACTCTTTTCCCTAGACCATGGTCATATTCAACCTCCTGTTCAGGCTGTGATCAAGACTTTTCGACCATTCTTAGGTTGAATATCTACGGTTTAGTGGAATAATTTTTTTATGAATATTCGAAAGAAAAAGAAAATTGCTCTCGTCTTGAGTGGCGGAGGAATAAAGGCGGCCGCCTTTCATATTGGAGTCTGCCTAGCCATGAAAGAGCTTGGATTTCAAATGGCCGGAGGCCAAAAAGAGATCGTGCGTCAGAACTTTCCGGATGGTCTGCCCCTGACCATTAAGATGTATGTCGGATCTAGCGCCGGAGCCTTCATTGCCTCAGTTCTCGCCGCCGGTTATCCCGTCGAGTCTTTGATTAATGCCTTTCAGGTGGGCTCGGGATACGAGCCTACTTATAACAAAGAAGACATCCAGTATCTAAAGCCCATGACCTACCGAGATATCTTTAATGTAAATGGCCTTAATATCCTGAACATGATTCCAGACGTGTTTTTAAAAAAGTCGCTCGTTGCAGGGGGTGTTGAAACCATTTTAAAAAATGGTTTCAAGCTTAATGGGCTCTTTACGACCAAAGGCCTGGAGAAGTACCTGCGCAAAGAAGTCCTGATTGAAAATGATTTCTCACGCCTTGGCGTGCGCTTATTCGTTATTGGCACCCAGCTAAATCATACGCGGAAAGCAATCTTTGGAGACTTTCAAGAAAGCTACAAAACACCGACCGCTAAATATATAAACTATGCCTCCATCAGCGAAGCCGTCGCCTGTTCTGCCGCACTACCCCCGGTTTTTGCTCCCTACGGTATTACTCGGCCCGACGGCAAAGAGATCTTTTACTTCGATGGAGAAATTCGTGACACTCTCTCGACCCATGTGGCTGCGGACCACGGTGCGGATCTCGTTATTTCATCTTATTCAATTCAGCCCTATCACTACACTGAAGAAGCGGGCTCATTACACAAATATGGTATCCCGGTCATTATCAATCAGGCTCTCTACCAGGTCATACAGCAAAAGATCGCGAAACACATAGAGTATCAAAGCAACATTCGGACGATCTACCGAGAAATAGATGGGTTTTTTCAAGAGAACCGTCTTCCTGACCACCTCAGAGAAAGTCTTTTAAAAACAGTCCGCGAAAAAATACGATTTAAGCCAGGTATTGACTATATTTACATCCACCCTCGGCCACAAAATTACGAGATGTTTTTCGTAGATCACTTTAGCTTAAACCCAACGATACTCGCTCGTATCGTTAAAGTCGGGTTTAAGGCCGCCTATAATACCCTGAGGCACTATGACCTCTAACCGTGCTACATCAGGCTTTTTTCTACCGCAGTAAATATTGGTCCTGAAGCTAGGCCCAGCAAAATAATACAAACCGCTGAAACAACAACCGTCACTGTTGTTGCATTTAAAGAATGGCCAGCGATTTCTGCTTCGCCTTCTTTCATGTACATTACAACGATTGGTCGCAGGTAATAATACACGCCGATAGCTGAGTTAAGAACTCCCCAGATCGCCAACCACAACAAGCCTTCGCCGATAGCCGCATTAAACAGGTAAAACTTACCGAAAAATCCGACAGTCGGCGGAATGCCCGCTAGTGACAACAAGAATACCGTAAAACAAAGTGCCACGAGTGGTCTTCGGTGGGCAAGGCCAGCAAGATCGTCAACATTGACCAAAGTGTTCTCAGTACTTTCTAACATACTGATAATGGCAAAGGCACCCATGGTCATAATCGAATAACTCAATAAATAAAAAATAACTCCCGACGCGCCAAATGAACCGGCCTCACTAACGCCAGCGGTGATCACGCCAACAAGAACGTAGCCAGAATGTCCAATGCTAGAGTAAGCAAGCATGCGCTTCAGGTTATTTTGCAACAAAGCCGCTACGTTGCCTACAATCATCGTAAGAACTGCTAACCACTGAAGGACATCAAATAAATTTTGAGAACCCTCAAGGCTTCGTGTTGCTATAATTCTCAGAAATGCAGCAAATGAAACCGTCTTGACGGCTGTTGCCATAAGTCCCGTAAGCGGAGTCGGCGCGCCCTGATAAACATCCGGAGTCCACGCGTGGAAGGGAGCAATAGAAACCTTAAAACAAAACCCAAGTATAACAAAGGTCACGCCAAACAAAAACAGTCGATTTGTCTCGATAAGGCCCCTCGCTGTTTCTAGAAAATCCAATATATTTGTGCTGCCAGTAGTTCCAAAAATAAACGCCACGCCGTAAAGAAAAATGGCAGAGGCGAAGCCGCCAAGAACAAAATATTTTAGAGCTGCTTCTTTGGCGAGCTTCTCCTCATGACTCATGCCAATCATCAAATAAAGAGCAAGCGACATCATCTCTAGCCCAATAAATATCATCAAAAGATCCGTCGCGGATACGAGAATCAACATTCCAAGAGACGAGCTGAGAGCTAAAAATATAAGCTCTGAAAACTGTCCTCCGCGCATAGATGGGTTTTCATACATAAGTACCATCGCTCCTGCCGCCGAGGCGAGGGCAATGACACCCATCCACTGCGTGATGCCGTCGAAAAGAAGCATATTATTAAATGCCATTCTTCCGGTGCCAGAGAAAACCGCAAGCAGCACGGCCGCAATGACGACGCCAATAAGTCCTTGAATAAGGGCCGTCAAGGGATTCTGTTCACGATTTCCCCGCAGAACTTTGATCGTAACTGGAACAAGGCTTGCTAAAAACAAGGCGATCATTGGAGAAATTAGGACGATGTCATCCAAAGTAATCTGATAATTCATGCTATTCCCCCGGCTCTACTACAGGCTCTGTTGTTGATGGTATTGCCTCTGGCGCGGGCTCCGCTGCCGGCGGCGGAACGATCGGCGCAACGCTCGCCCCATAGACCGTTAAGTTATAAGCCCCACGGTTTTGAACAAGATGTTCTACGCTTGCCTTTGACCAATCCAAAAACTGATTTGGAAATAAGCCCATCCAAAAAACCATAATCACTAAAGGTACAAGCACCACAATTTCTCTAAAGTTCAAGTCGTGAAGCGGGTGGTGATCATCCTTAACAAGGGGGCCGGGCTCTCCAAAAAACACTCGTTTAAACATCCACAACATGTAAACCGCGCCAAGAACGACGCCCAGAACTGCTACATATGCGAAGACTGGCATGGCTTTAAATGTGCCAAGCAGGATCAAGAATTCACCGACAAACCCATTCGTCATAGGAACAGCAATCGACGAGAGGGTGATAATGAAAAAGAAAATCGTAAAGAGGGGCAGCGCCGCAGCGAGCCCTCCGTACTTAGAAATTTCGCGAGAATGGGTTCGCTCATAAATCATACCAATTAATATGAAAAGCGCGCCGGTAGAAACTCCGTGATTTAACATTTGATACAAGCTGCCCTGTAGACCAAAGACATTAAAACTAAAAAGGCCAAGAAGGATGTAGCCCATATGAGAAACAGAGGAGTATGCAACCAGCTTTTTCACGTCTGGCTGTACCATCGCAACAAGGGCTCCATAGACTATTCCGATCACACCAATCAACATAAACAGCCAAGCCCAATACTCTGCGGCCTCTGGAAACAAAGGAATCACCCAACGAAGAAAGCCGTAGGTTCCCATTTTCAACATGACACCCGCTAAAACAACAGACCCCGGCGTTGGGGCCTCAACGTGAGCGTCCGGCAACCATGTATGCAAAGGAAAAACTGGGATCTTTATAGAAAAGGCCAGGGCAAAGGCAAAAAACAAAAGCGTCTGTAGGCTAAAAAATTGTCCGCCTATAAATGGAATTTTTAGTTTATAAAAATCGAGCAAATTTGAACTCATTTGCCCTGTCGCCTCTTGTGTCAAATACATCATATAAATCATTGCAACAAGCATGAGCATGGACCCGGCCATGGTGTAGATAAAGAACTTAACTGTGGCATAGATTCGGCGCGCGCCGCCCCAGATTCCAACAATAAAATACATCGGAACTAACGATAGCTCCCAGAAAACATAAAAGAATATCGCATCTATTGCCAAGAAAGTGCCCAGCATCGCCGTTTGCAAAATGAACAGACAGATGTGAAAACCCTTGATTCGCTTGTCTATCGACTTCCAGCTCGCCAAAATAATAATCGGCATTAAAAAGGTCGTTAAAATTACAAGCCACAACGAAAGCCCGTCAACTCCCATAAAGTAAGAAATTCCGAATCTTTCAATCCACATATGCCTTTCAACAAGCTGGAGACTTGCGGAGCTCGGGTCAAATCTTTGAAAAATACTAAGACTCAGGAAAAACTCAATCAGAGAAAGCCCTAGAGCCAAATGACGAAGAGACGTTGGCTTGGGCCAAAAAGCTACAATCAAAGCAAACAAAAGTGGCAAAAATACAATCGCACTAAGTAACATGAAACTACCTCATCAAAAGGATGGAAAGAACTACCACTAAGCCAATACCAATATACATCGCATACTGTTGCATATTTCCGTTTTGCAAAGAGCGAACCAAAGACCCCGCGCCCTTTGCAATATCGGCAGCCCAATAAGTGCATTTATCAATAAAGTTTACGTCGACATAATACCAAAGAGCCCGGCTGCCCTTAACAAGAGGGCTTATGATGGCCGCAAAATATACCTCGTCTACGAAGTACTTGTTGTAAACCACCTTGTATACAGGACCAAGAGCCTCTGCCACACGGCTCGCAGCCCCCGGTCGCCGAACATACACCTGGTAAGCAACAAGGGCCGACACCGTCGCGAGGCCAATCGACACCGCAATAAGAGTCCACTCAAGTCCCGCGTCTGCATGCTCAAGATTCGGTATTTCTTTTATCATTGGATGGAGCCATTCTTCCCAGAAGTTCGGCACATGTCCTAAGACTTCACCAACAACATGAGGAATTCCAATCCACCCACCAATCACAGATAAAATTCCAAGCACGACAAGAGGAATCGTCATTGTTGCCGGAGACTCGTGCGGATGGGTTTCTTTTGGAACGCGGCTTTTGCCCCAGAAGGTCAAACACATAAGCCGTGTCATGTAAAATGCGGTTAGCGCTGCGCCCAAGGCTCCCGCGGCCCAAAGGGCCGGGTGTCCGAGTGGCGAATGGAACGACATCCACAAAATTTCATCTTTTGAAAAGAATCCCGCAAAGGGAGGAATTCCAATGATCGCTAGCCAGCCAAGCACAAAAGTAAAGTGCGTAATCGGAAGGTACTTTCTTAAGGCCCCCATCTTGCGAATATCCTGCTCTTCGTGCATCGCGTGGATTACCGAGCCAGAACCAAGAAACATCAGCGCCTTAAAAAACGCGTGCGTCATTAAATGAAACATCGCCGCGCCAAAGGCCCCAACTCCACAGGCCAAGAACATATATCCGAGCTGAGAAACTGTTGAATACGCTAGAACCTTTTTAATGTCCCACTGGGTCATTCCAATTGTTGCCGCCATCACTGCCGTTGCCGCGCCAATAATGGCAATAATCATCATCGTATTTGGCGCCATCATAAACATGGGGTTCAGCCGAACAATCATGTAAACACCCGCGGTCACCATTGTTGCCGCATGGATCAAAGCCGAAACTGGAGTTGGGCCCGCCATGGCATCCGGAAGCCATATATATAGAGGAATCTGAGCTGATTTGCCCGTAGCTCCGACAAATAAAAACAACGTCCCTAGCGTAATGGCCCCCAACCAAGAAGTGTCCGCGGCTGCCGGAACAAGGGCGTTAAGTTCAGAAAAACTCAACGTGCCGAACGTTAGAAACAGGATAAACATGCCAAGCAGAAAAGCGGCATCGCCAATTCGATTTGTCACAAAGGCCTTCATTCCTGCGGACGCCTTTGCCTCATCAGTAAACCAAAAGCCAATCAAGAGATAAGAGCAGAGACCAACGCCCTCCCAGCCAACGAACATTACAAGCAAGTTGTCACCCAACACCAAGAGCAGCATGTTGAAGACAAAGAGGTTCAAGTAAGCAAAATACTTAGCAACGCCCTTGTCGTGGTGCATGTAACCCACCGAAAAGAGGTGGATCAAAGACCCAACGCCAGTAATCACTAGAATCATGATCGCGCTAATTTGATCGACAACAAAGCTGGCATTCACATTGAGGCTTGCAACGTGAATCCACTCAAAGAACGTCACCGCAATTCGCCGACTCTCGACGGGCATGCCAATGAGATCGACAACCAACAAAATGGAGCTAACAAATGAAAGCAGCACCGCTGTGGTCGCGATAGCGCCCGCACCTAAGTAGCTATTTTTTTTATACCTTAGCCCATTTATTAAAAACCCAACAAATGGACTTAAAATTAGAATCGACATCAGAAGACTATGATTCATGGATGACTATCCCTTCAGGTGTTCGAAGAAGCGGATGTTCACTTCTTTATAGCGTTTGAAAATGTTCACAGCAATGGCCAGGCCTACCGCCGCCTCAGCTGCCGCGATTGTCATTACGAAAAACACGAGGACCTGGCCATCCAGTTTGTTCATGTACTTTCCGAACGCAATAAAGCTGATATTGACCGCGTTGAGCATGAGCTCGATCGACATCAAAAGAACGATGATATTTCTCCGCAACAAAACCCCGGCCACTCCCGTCACAAACAATAGTGCCGAAAGGATAAGATAGTGATTTAGGCCAATCGGCCCGAAAAGATCAACGTTTTGCATGCGTACCACCCTTGCTGCGCGCAAGCCCTACGACTCCGATGGCAATAACCAACAGAAGAATTCCAAGGGCTTCAAATCCAAATACATATTTTGTAAACAAGAGCGCGCCCAATGACTTTGTCGCGTCTGCCTGGTCGGCACTCGGCGCGATCCCGTCAGAAAGAGCCGTCGTCATCGCAAAGACCCCGGCCAATAAGCCGGCTAAAAGCCCAACCACAGCAATTTTTACGGCCCCAGAAAATCTGCCGCGAGAAAACGTTGCGATCTCTGTCCTTAAATCAAAGAGCATTAAAACCATCACAAACAACACCATCACCGCGCCCGCGTAGACGATCATTTGAACGCCTGCGATAAAGAGCGCACCCAGTGTCGCAAAAATCGCCGACACCCCAACCATTGTCATCGCAAGGCAAAGTGCAGAGTAAATAGGATTTGCCACCAAAACAACGCCAAGACCGCTCACAAGTGTCAAAATGGCTAACAACCAAAATAAAAATGTATCTGCTGTCACAATCAAGCTCCTACCAGGTTTGAGAAACCACGAAAACAATCAGCGCGGTAATAATAGTATTCGCCAACGCCCACGGAAGCATTGTCTTCCAACCTAAATCCATCAACTGGTCATATCTAAAGCGCGGCAAGGTCCATCGAACCCAAATAAATATCCACAAAAAAACCGCCAGCTTCGCAAAAAACATTCCGAAATGAACCGCTGAAGTGAGGGCGCTTCCCCAGTCTGCCGATCCCGTTAGGCCCAGCGCCCATTGATAAACCTGCTCGGTCGTTGTCCATGGAATATTGTACCCGCCAAAAAAGAAGGTCGCCATCAGGCCCGACGCCACCATCATGTGGCCATACTCGCCGATAAAGAACAGCAACATTTTAAAGCCGCCGTACTCTGTATGAAAACCCGCAACAAGCTCCGCTTCGCCTTCTGCAAGATCAAACGGCAACCTGTTGCTTTCGGCAAATGTTGCCGCGAAAAAAAGAACTGCGGCCAGAGGTTGGTAGAAAATTCCCCAATTTGGGAGAAAGCCAGACGAAACCGTATAACCAAAAGCCTGAAACTGCAAAGCTCCCTCTTGAGCATGAATCATATCCGTAAGATTAAACGTCCCATACATCATAATGATTCCAACTATGGAGAGGCCCAGGGCTAATTCGTAACTAATCGTTTGCGCACTTGCGCGCAGAGCGCCCATCAAAGAAAACTTATTACCAGAACCCCACCCCGCCATCAAAATGGTGTAAGCCGCAAGTGATGAAATTGCCAAAATAAAAACAATCCCTACGCCAATTTCGTAGCCTTGAATCAGAAAAGTGTGCTCGCCCCACTTAAGAGGCGACGCCATCGGAATCGCAGAAAAGGCAAGCGTCCCTGGCAAAAGAGCAAAAACTGGCGCCGCATAAAATAGAAGCTTCGTGGCTGCCTTCGGCACAAACTCTTCTTTAGTCAAAAACTTAACGGCGTCTGCAAGAAGCTGCATCAGGCCCAAAGGTCCCACGCGATTGGGCCCAAAGCGATTTTGAATAAAACCCGATCCGCGGCGCTCAAGCCACACCAAAACAGGAACCATCTGCACCATCAACAAAAACACCAACACTAGTTTGACACCGTTTATAGTGATTTCAAATGCGCTCTCACCCATGATTTAGTCCCACTCCAATGCTTTTGATCTGATTTCCCAAAAAAGTCCGAATATAAATATTAAAATAAAAATCATCATGGCAACGAGAGCATACATGCCCGTTCCCGCAGAGATCATTTCTTTAAAGCTCGCCGCCCAGGGATACATAAAGATAATTTCGATATCAAAAAGAATGAAAAGAATTGCGGTCAGGTAAAATTTGACCGAGACTTTTGTGTCTTTTTTTTCTTGGCTCGGAATGCCGCACTCGTATGGCGCTAACTTAACGGCATCCTGATGTTTTTTACCGCCGAGAAGGCGTCCCGCCAACAAACATAGACATCCGAATACAGTTACAAAAACCGCAATAAATATAACACCGCCCAACGGCACAGGTTCCTCCAGGTTGATACGTTATTGAGAATATCTACCTTATACTCATGCCTTGCGCGAATTCCAAGAAATATGAATGGAAAGATCGCCTAACTAATGGCAACATCACACAAAAATGAAAACAGAGTTGGTTCATACGCGGCTTGAGACTCTTCTTGAAAGAGCCTTTGAGACGAAGACGCACAAAATACAGGCACTCGGCAGTTCGTCAGAACTTCCTCTTGCTTTCTTTTTGTCTCAAACTTATTCCAAACAAATTAATGTCTTGCCGCACTTTGTAATCACACACAGTCACAGGTCTGCGGAGCAACTTCGCGAGTTTGTACAGTTCTTTGATCCCAACAAAACTTGCCATCTTTTTAATCATTTTGATGTCTCTCCCTACTCGGGGCTCTACCCCAATGCTCGAACTATCAGTGATCGACTTCGGTTTCTCTTTCGCGCCCAAAATGCGCGACCCGGTGAGATTTTTATTTCTTCTGTTCAGGCGCTGTGTCAAAAAACCCTCCCCTTTGCTGAGCTCAATGCAAGAACTTCCTTTTGGGAGTGCGGCACAGAAATTCCAGAAAATATTGCCAGCTTTTTAAACGACCTCGGCTATCAGTCCGCGCCGATGGTTGAGGACTTAGGGCAGTATGCGCTTCGTGGGGGGATTATTGATATTTTTTCTCCCGCACAAAACCAGCCTGTTCGAATTGAGCTCTTTGGTGACCAGATTGAAACCCTTCGTTTCTTCAGCCCTGAAGATCAGCGCAGCCAAGAAGAAACCCAGCGCATAGCCATTGTCCCCGCGCGAGAAACTCTTTTTCGCGATGAGCATCACGAAGAGCTTCTGAAGGGGTTTCGGGCGTCACTCTCCGACAGAGCTTGTGACCGGGCAGAGTCCGAAGAAATTCTTCGCTCCCTCGTTCTTAAAAACACTTTTCCAGGGCTCGAGTTTCTTCTCCCTTACTTCTATAGCAAGCTCGAAAGCGCCTTAGAGCATTTTAACTCCGCACTAAACGTTTGGGTGTTAGACCCTGTTGATGTCTCGAGATGCTCTGACGAGCTGCTTGCCCAACTAAAAACAGAGTTCGAATCAGCAAGCAACTCCACCATACGACCGGACTATAAGTCTCTCTATGAAGCCTTCGAAAACTTAACCCTCCCAGAGGACTCTCGCGAAATTTATTTTTCAAATCTAGAGTATCTCAAAGAAGACAGCGCCGAGGAGCTTAGCCTGCACTATCGCTCAGCGCCTGTGAGTGAGTTCTCGAATATCAGCCGCACCCACGCGCCTGGGTCCGAGGCCTGGGCGCAGGCGGTTCACGCTAAAATTTCACGCTGGCGCGGCGACGGCTACCGCATTTTTGTTGGGATAAAAAACCAGTCGCAGATGGACCGCCTCACTCATCTGATCGAAAAGGCCGATCTTGCTTGCGCCCGCGCCAAGGGCGATGAGTATTTATGGGACTCATGGCTTCAAGAGCAGAACCTGCGCCAAGATTTGATTCACATCATTCCTCGATTTTTGCCAGAAAGCTTACGCCTCGAAGAAGAACAGATCATCTTCTTACGTGAAGAAGACTTCTTTGGCAAAAAGCAGCGGGTTGCCGAAGCCTCTGGCGCTGAAGACTTTCAAAAACAGGCAAAGCGGCTCAGCTTCGGGGACCTCAAGCCGGGCGATTTGGTTGTTCATGTAAAACACGGAATAGGTCAATACGAGGGTCTCAAATTAATGCCTATCGGGGGCGTTGATTCTGAGTTTATTCAGGTCGGTTACAAAGACAAAGACAAGCTTTACCTTCCTGTTTACCGCGTCGGCCAGCTACAAAAATACTCTGGAGCAAATCAGACCGCGATCTTAGACAAGCTCGGCGGCCAGGGTTGGGAAAAGACCAAATCAAAGGTCAAAGGACAGCTTCGCGACATTGCTCACGAGCTCCTCGCTCTTTACGCGAAACGAGCCGAGCTACACCGCCCGGCCTTTGGCTTTAACGAATCCGAGTACGAACTTTTCGAAAATGGTTTCGCCTACGAAGAAACTAACGATCAACTGCGCGCCATTCGTGATATAAAAAGTGATCTTACGGCGTCGAAGCCTATGGATCGACTGATTTGCGGCGATGTTGGTTTTGGCAAAACTGAAGTTGCCATGAGGGCCGCCTTCTTCGCTGTGCAAAACAAAAAGCAAGTCGCGGTGCTCGCGCCAACAACTGTTCTTACTTTTCAGCATTTAGAAACCTTTAAAAAACGCTTTGCTGGTTGGCCGATAGAAATTCATGCGCTGAATCGTTTTGTTTCTGCCGCTGACGCAAAAAAGACGCTCAAAGCCTGTTCTGAAGGTAAGGTTGATATTTTGATCGGTACCCATCGCATCCTAAGCAAGGATGTTGTGTTTAAGGATCTCGGCCTACTTATTGTCGACGAGGAGCAAAAGTTCGGCGTCACACATAAGGAAAAAATCAAAAAATTGCGCGTCAGCGTCGACACCCTCACTCTGTCTGCAACGCCAATTCCACGAACTCTCAACATGAGTTTGGTTGGCGCAAGAGACCTGAGTCTTATCAACACGGCTCCTGTTGATCGTCTTCCCACAAGAACCTTCGTTTGCAAGTTCGACGAAGAAACAATTCGAAAGGCTATCACCGCCGAGATCTCCCGAGGAGGACAGGTTTATTTTATCCACAATCGCATCCAAAGCATTTATGGCCTTGCAGATGAGGTTCGCGCCATCGTCCCCGACGCGCGAATCCGCGTCGCCCATGGGCAAATGAGCGAGGATGAGTTGGAAAAAACTATGCTTGAGTTTTTTCATCACGAAATTGACGTCCTTGTCTGCACGGCAATTGTTGAATCTGGAATGGACATTCCGAGAGCTAATACGATGTTTATCGACTCTGCCCATATGTTTGGCCTGAGTCAGCTCTATCAGCTGCGAGGTCGCGTCGGCCGCAGCAAGGCCCGTGCTTATTGTTATTTGATGATGCCTCGAGGAAAAAAACTTGAGAAGGACGCCCAGGAACGACTTAAAATTATCCAAGAAAACTCGGCCCTCGGTAGCGGCATTAAAATTGCGCAATATGACCTCGAGCTTCGGGGCTCCGGAAATATCCTTGGCGAAGATCAGTCTGGTCATGTCAATGCCGTCGGCTATGAAATGTATATGGACCTTTTACAAGAAGCTCTCTGTGA
>JAMIQD010000198.1:0-10854 GCA_035914755.1 Pseudobdellovibrionaceae bacterium
GAGGGTTTCCTGGATTTCCTGGATTTCCTGGATTGCCACCACCTGGAGGATTCGAAGACTTAGCTCCTACATTGATATCCAATGTAGTGGCTGTAGCGCCAGACGAATCCGTCACAGTGATTATTGTTGTTCCGTTACTTGACGCAGTCAGAGTACCCGCATCAGTTACTGACGCAACGGCAGAATTACTGCTTACAAATTTAAACGGAGGTTTTCCGCTCCAAACTTGGAAGTCTATTTTGCTGCCAGTTGCAATCGTTGCTGCAGCAGGAACAATAGTCATCTTCTTAGAAAGCACAACTCCTACCGCTTGCAAAGCATCAACACGGCAGTTGCAGGCCGTCTGAATCTGAGCCTTCGCACCGGACGTTTGCAAAATCGCACGGATTTGAGCCCCCGTCAGCGAGCTATCCTGAGCTTTCAAAAGAGCCACAAGTCCACTCACGAGCGGAGTCGCCATAGATGTTCCAGACAACTCGCCGTACTTATTGCTTGGCAAAGTGCTCATGATATTCAAGCCCGGAGCCGCAACATGAACAGTCGCTGTCCCGTAATTTGACCAAGATGGCTTTTCGTCGTTAGGACCAGAAGCCGAAACAGTGATGGCATTTGGTAGACCGTTGTTCGCCGGATAAACCTCGGTCACGTCATTGTTTTTACCATCGTTAGCAGCCGCCGCAACAAAGATAACTCCCTTGTCGTCAGCGCGCTTGATTGCTTCAAGCAATGGAGCCGCAGTTGCTCGAGGAACAGAGGCCCCCCAAGAAGCTGAGATCACCTGTGCGCCATTTGCGATTGCATAGTCGATGGCCTTAATCGCATTGTTCAAATCTCCAGATCCATTTTCAGTGAGGAACCGAAGTGGCATGAGTGTTACTTCGGGGCTGATTCCGATAGTGCCCTGATCAACAACACCAGTTGCACCAATAACCCCTGCACAGTGTGTTCCGTGTCCTGGATTTTGATATCCTGTTTTGTCCATAGGGTCGTTGGTGTTTTCTGCAAAATCATAACCCGCCATCATATTAGCAGCTAAGTTATTGTGTTTGTAATCGACTCCCGTGTCGATTACAGCCACGATTACTTTTTTGCTGCCGCGGTTGCCCGCTTTTTGCCAAGCTTGCTCAACTTGTACTTTAGAAATAGCCCACTGATTTTTTAGGGCCATCATATCAACTGGTGCACTAAAAGCCCGGAGCTTAAAGTTCGGCACTACATACTCAATGGAGGGATTACTTAATAAAGAAGCGAGAATAACGGCCTCTTTGCTCTGGTTAACATCGACCTTCACGATGCGACCAATAGTGTGATTATCCAATACTTGGATTTGATTACTCTGAGACAGTGTACTCAATGTTGAAAAGGCAGATGCGCTTCTGTACTTCACCAGATATTCCCCCGCGAATACCTGAGAAGTCACTAGCAATGCGCCGATAAAAAGCATGCGTTTCATATGTGATCCCTCCGTGGTTGAAAAATCATATTCAGGTTTCACGAACAAAATATAGAAAAAAATTTAAGAATCTTAATTTTATGACACGCAAAGCAACAGTTGAAAGATAAGCAATCCTTTAGAACAATCTTCCAACATGACAATACTGCAAGCCATTATTCTCGCTTTTGTTGAAGGATTTACGGAGTTTCTACCCATCTCATCTACTGGTCATATGATTTTGACCTCTTACCTGATGGGCATCGAAAAGAATTCCTTTGTAAAAGACTTTGAGGTTATCATTCAAACCGGCGCTATTTTGGCAGTACTTATTGTGTACTGGAGACGCTTCTTACCCAACTGGACATTTTATAAAAAACTCTTCGTCGCATTCCTGCCAACTGCCATCATCGGCTTTATCGTTAAAGATATTGTTGATGTTCTACTGGGCAACGCCCAGGTTGTAGCTTGGTCTTTTATTCTTGGCGGGTTTATTTTAATTTGGACTGACAAATACTTTGCTCACCTCAACGATGAAGGCCGCAACATTGACCAATTGACCTACCGCGACAGCGCCTTGCTTGGTCTGTCACAATCAGTCGCGATGATACCAGGCGTTTCAAGATCCGCGGCGACAATCATCGGGGGCTTGGCGCTTGGCATGGGTCGAAAAGAGGCCGCCGAATTTTCATTTTTTTTAGCTGTGCCAACTTTGGCTGCCGCCACCCTTTACAAAAGCTTTTCCATTTTTAAGAATATAGAAACCTCCCATGTCCACCTCCTGATCATCGGCAACATTGTTGCCTTCGTCGTTGCAATCCTAGCGATTAAAACTTTTATCGGCTTTTTATCAAGCCATGGCTTTAAGTACTTCGGCTACTATCGGATTTTCGTTGGGGTGCTCTTTTTGATTTTGATATACTCAGGCGCGGAGTTAAAAATATGATTCAAGACAGCACCCACTGGCTAGAAGTAACCTATTTTGTGATCCCCACATGGAAATGGCTCGTCCTTATCGGCACCTTTATAACGGGCTTTTTTTTATTCCCCATGCCTCGGGCTTTTTTGAAAAAAATAAAAAACCTAGAAAGCTTCAAAACAAAAAACGTCGGCTTCTGGCACTACTACTCAAAGCTAAAAATCGAATCCCCAACGAGCTGGATCATTATTAGTGTTGTTTGGCTAGTAACGATAGACGCCCTCACGTTGCCCACTAATCTTGATAAATATCTCTCATTCCTAGTAAAGCTTCTACTTTCGCTCAATATTGGTCGCCTTGCATATATCGCCATGGATGCCATTGGCTCCGTCGTCACCGATTATACCGCAAAAACTCCGAGCACCCTCGATGATCATTTAGCTCCCTTAGCCGTCCGAAGCGCCAAAGTCTTGGTCGTTGTCTTGGGCGTATTGATTGCTTTGCAAAATTTCGGTGTCAATGTCATGTCTTTAATGGCTGGACTTGGCCTTGGCGGCTTAGCCTTGGCTCTTGCAGCTCAGGACGCGGCCGCCAACCTTATCGGCTCGGTTATGATTATTTTAGATCGCCCTTTTTCAATTGGCGACTCTGTCAAAGTCACGGACGTTGAGGGCACTATCGAATCTATTGGTTTTCGCTCAACACGCATCCGTACCGCATACAACTCTTTGATCACTGTTCCAAACTCCATGATGGCTAAAGAAAAAATTGACAATATGGGAGTCCGCCCCTACCGCCGTGTGCGACAAGTTCTTGGACTGCACTATGATACACCACCTGAGCTGATTGAGCAGTTTTGCGCCCGTATTCGTTACATCGTTCAACAAGACACCACCTCAGTCAAAGATACGATCCAGGCGAGCCTCAATCAGTTCGCCGACTCAAGCCTCAACGTAACGGTGGTCTTTCATCTCGAAATTTTTGATGTTCAAGAAGAGCTGCGACGAACGCAAAATATATTCTGCGAGATCATAAAGGCCGCAAAAGAGATGGGTGTCGTATTCGCCTACCCAACTCAAACTGTTTATTATTCAGAAGCCGGAAAACTTTGATTGACCAGCCAATCTTTGAAACTCTCGAAATACTTCTCACTAGTGCTTGGCGCGATCTCAGTTCTGAATTTTTCTCTCTTCTGATCTTCCGCTAAGAAGCAGGTAAACTCAAACACCTGTCCGTCTCTGATTTTTAGTGAAACGGTAAAGTATCCAGCGACCCAATCGGGCAATGGATCCTCAAAAAAGAAGCCGCCTTCAGAAACATCTGCTGTGTGAGTTGAGAAGACATTACTCCCGACAAGAATGTCGACGGGAATACGTACTCGATAACGAGTAAACTTCCGAACAACTGGCTCTTTAAATTTTGTTATTCCTGCGTCGGTATGAACCTGAGTGATGTCGTGATCTCTATCGTCACTAATGTTCAATTCAGGAAGAGCCGGGAGCGCATTTCTCTCTTTTTCTTGATATGAAAAAAATGAAACGCCATGCTCGCCGCCTAGAGGCCTCCATTCGCTCCAACCTTTATAGTGGAGCCAACTAACCTTTGTTTCCGCATCACTCATCGACGCCACTAAAAGTTGACACTCTCTCAAGCTGAGCTCAGAGAGAGTCCAAGACTTCAGAGGATTATGAATCGCCCATAAGCGTCGATTGAATAAAAACATTCTCGGCTGTTATTTCACACAATTCTTGTGCATGTAGCCGCCTGGCTCGACGATCTCAATCCAAGAGCCTTTCTGCGAAGAAATTTTTACTTTCTCGCCCTTTTTAACAGTGGCAACCTGTTTACCTTTTTCAGGCTGTTCCCTAACAATGCAATCTTTTACCAGAGTGTTCATTTTTTCGCCGCTACCCTTGATCGCCGCAACTCCCGGTTTAATCCCAGCAGTCTCAGCGCGAATTCGCGCCGTCTCAAGCATCATTTTTTCTGTTTCAGCTTCTGCCTTAGCTGTGTCAACCCGAATGGCTTTTTCGTCAGCACTTGATTTTGCTTTTTCTAAAGCCTCTTCGAGATTCACTCTTTCTTTCTTTGCCTTTTCTGCTTCGTTCTTGTGATGATTTAACTCTTGGTCAGCTTTTGCAGACTGAGCCTCGTAATCGGCGATCGCCTTTTTTACACGATTGCCCTCAAAAGTTGCCTCAGCTGATTGCTTTTTAAAGCCAGCCATACTTGAATCCAATTCGCCTTTGATCTTCATATAAGAAGATCTAGCTTTTTCTTCGTTAGACTTTACCTCAGCCATTTTTTTCTTTTCAGATTCTAAAGAGTCTTTGATCTTTTCAAGATCGGCGGCAGCTTTCTTTGAGTCTTCCTCAAATTTTTTAACCTGATTCTCAGCCTGGCTCTGTGCCGCTTTTGCCTTAGTCATTTCTGCGTTAGCCCGATTTCTTTCGGCATCAATGCGTGCCATCTCGACATTAACTCTCGCCTCCGTCGCCTTGCTTTGCGCGACGGCCCTTTGTGAGCTCAATTGAGCCTTGGCAAGTTCTTGCTCAGTCTGCTTCAAACGCAGCTTGGCTTCATCCAGTTCTTTTTGTGCCTTCATGCCATCTTCAACAGCCCTTTGCGCCTCTTTATCTGCATCTTTAGCCTTGGATACAACCTCAGCTGCTGACTTCTCAGCGGCTTTTTTCTTTTCGACACTACTTTCTTTAACTATCTTTGCTTGAGTGAGCTTCTCTTGCGATGCTTTTATTCGAGCTTCAGCTTGCTGCTGCTGAAGTTCAGCTGACTTCTGTTGTTTTTCAGCTTCGGCCGTTTCTTGTTTTGCGCGTGCGATTTCTCTTTCGGCTTCGGCTTGCTCTTTTTTCGCCGTTGCCTCTGCTGCTCGGGCTTTTTCTAAAGAGGCTTTTGCTTCGTTGCGAGTTTTTTCAAGGCGCTTTCTCTCTTCTTCAGCACGGAGACGAGTCTCTGTCGCGTCCGCCGTTGCTGTTTCTGCATCGGTTGCCGCTTCTTCGGCCTCGATAACAGCAGAATCCACAGATTTTGCGTGGGTTTTCACGCCAGTAAATACAAAAGAAAGTGCAATTAAAACTATAAGTGATTTCTGGTGACTCATTTAAGGACTCCTTGTCTATGCAAGGAATTTTACACGAAGGGTCTCAGAACGAGAACAATGTTGTTACCAGACCTGGACTTTGTGGCCATTTTTATAACGGATGGCGTGTTTAAAAAATTACACTGTATAAAGATTTAAGACGGGCGTCCAACAACTAGACTAGAATCTCTCCTCAATTAACCTACGACTCGGTTCGCCTGGCCCTTTTTCTGCATTACTAAACTCTGCAGGCTTCCATAACTTTATTTTAGGGGAATCCATGTTTACACGGAAGAATTCAAAAGCCATATCTACCTTCTCTATTTTATCTGCCCTGATCCTTATGACTTTATCCTACCAAAACTGCGCTCGAGCGCGATTTGATGTCGATCCCGCTGCCAAGGCGCAGGCCCTCGACAAAGAGAATGTCTTCGGAATTGACCCCTCCGTCGGTGCCGGAAATACCACCGGAATTGATCCCAATTTGATCGGAGGCGGCAATGGCGATGGCAAAGACCCTTATGTCGGCGGTCCTTATGTGACAACCGGTCCTTTGCCAATCAGTTTTGTCTTTAATTGTTCAAACAGCAAGAGTCGAACCCTCGGTACAAACCTTATCAAGGCAGCGGCCTTAAAACTGGTGATCGCATCGAACACTGGTCAAAAGGCCTGTGAGATTCAGGGAGATATTAAAACTCAAATACTAAATAAAAAGTCGTTAACGTTTGCACCTTGCCCTGGGTTGGCTGCAGGAAAGTACATCGTCTACGTTGTTGAGGCCAGTGTTGCTGACAATTATATGCAAAAATCTCTGACAGAAAACGATATCAAATTCGAAGTCCAAAGCAATGGTAGCTATTCTGTACAGAATAGAAGGGTTGAAATACTTTATGACTTGAATACACAAAACAGCACCTACACAGAACTCAATGGTTTGCTTGGCAATACCAGCACTGTTGCTACCCAAAACGCCTGCGATACTCGCACCTCACCTCTGATTATCAGCATGGACTCAAAATCCCGCGGAATCAAACTCACCGCTCCAATGGATGGAATTCAGTTTGATATTCTAGGCCAGAGATCTGCGCCCATTGCTCACGCAAAAAAACAAATTTCTTGGCTACAAGCTGGCCAAGAGTATTACTTCATCACGCTGCCTAACGACAGCAGCCGAGTCCTCGGTATCGACCAAATGTTTGGTGACAATACTCGTGGACCTGATGGCAAGTATTCAGCAAACGGCTACTTGGCTCTTGCAAAATACGATGACGACCACGATGGCTTTATCACGGGCGAAGATGAAATCTTTAGCAAACTACGCCTGTGGAATGATGACAACCGTGACGGGATTTCTCAGGCCAGCGAGCTCTTCAGCCTCGAAGAAAAGAAGATCTCTCTGATCGACCTGCACTATGACAAGCGTTACAAAGAGCAGGATGCCTACGGCAATCAGACTCTGATGAAGTCCATTGTCAAAACCGAAGACGGACAAATGCACCTCTTATTCGATCTATGGTTCCGGTACATTAATATTACAAAATAAGTCTCCTCGAATGCAATTCGAGGACTCTCAGGGCCTTCTATAAGGGAGGCCTTTTTTATTCCTCTTCTTCAAACTTTAAATCGAAGAAGTCGAGCAAAGAAGCCTCTTCCGTTTTTGGAACAAAGGGTGCCACCCTGTTCAATATGCGGTACTGCCGATTCAAAACATATCGCGAGGGGCTTTCTATACGAAGCCTTTGCGGATTCGGCAGAACCGCCGCTAAAAGTGCCGCCTGGACATGAGTTATTTTTTTGGCAGAGCGATGAAAGTATTTTTGTGATGCGGCTTCAACACCATAAACCCCAGGTCCCAGCTCAATCACATTCAGATAGACCTCTAAGATCCGATCCTTGGGCCAAACCGCCTCTATAAGCACGGTAAAATAAGACTCAAAGCCTTTTCGAAGCCAACTTCGAGAAGGCCACAAAAACACGTTCTTCGCAGTTTGCTGGCTAATAGTGCTCGCACCCTTTTTTTGTTTGTGAGTTTGATTATAGCGGTAAGCTTTCTTGATGGCCTCAATGTCGAAGCCGAAGTGTTCATAAAATTTGTAATCTTCGGCTTTTAAAACTGCTCTGACAATCGTAGGAGAAATCTCTTCAAGAGGCACCCAATCATGATGAATTCCGACCCAGCGGCCCTCGATCGCGCCTTGGCCCAAGCGAAGAAACATCAAAGGAGTCACAAAAACCGGAACCACACGAAAAATCAGAACTCCAGCAAAACTAAAAATCAGAAATGCCAAAAATAACTTAACTAAATATTTTCGCAGAAGAGGCCAGTAGGTTTTCATAAGAATTTTAAATTTCGACCTGCTGGCAAAGCCAATTTTCGAGTTCGCGCAAACCTTCGGTGAGCTCTGGATATTTTATTATTAGCTCAGAAAAAATCTGATGAATAGATTCGCTTGAAAAACTCTTTCCGCGAAAGAGTTTTGTTAAATCCTCAACCAGATGCGGATATAAACAGTCCGTAAAAATTTGCAAATCAGTGACAAGAGCCTCTTCCACTTTAAAATTAAATTCAAAAAAACCAAGAGAGAGATACTCATCCATCTTTTGGTTGAACTCGAGGGTGTGGCCATAAAGCCAATCAAAAGAACTCAAAGTTTCGAACTGGCTCTTAAGCTCGGGGATTTCTTTAAGGCTCGCCATCGTTAAGTATTCTATGTCAGCCTTGGCATTATAAAACTTCTCAAAGGACTTTACCAAGGAGGCAACAATCTGCTCGTGATTTAGTCGAGCCGCCACCTCCGTCAAGTTCGCCACTCGAGATCGCACGGACTCTTTGCCCTTGGCTTGAAGTTTTTTGGGATTCGGAGTCAGGTATTCTCCCAGCTTTGTTAAGTTGGCGTGCAACAAGAGTGTCCCATGATGAAAAGCTCGATCCCTTTTTTCGCGATAAGCACTGCCACTGAATTTTCTAGGCCCATCCTCAAATGGAATCAACAAGTCGTTCCGCCCCGAAGCATGCCCCTGAATTCCAAATTCTTTAAGCGCCGAAAGAATCACCTCAATGTTTTTTTCGCGGTGATAAGACTCTTTGGGCGACAAAAAAGTAAAAATACTGTTGCCAAGATCCTGATAAACAGCGCCCCCACCTGTGGTTCGACGAGCAAGGTGAATGCCATCTTCTTTCATTTTCACAAGATTGCACTCGGACCAAGGATTCTGATTTCGTCCGATCACCACTGTGTCGGCGTTTCTCCATAAAAAGAGCACTTGCTGTGATGGATCTAGGTTATGAAAAATCCACTCTTCTGTCGCGAGATTTAAATATGGATTATGACTGTCTGAAATCAACACCTTCAACTTGGACACAACAAAAGCCTCCGCGAGGGCAATCTAATGCGAGCAAGCCCCGAGGGTCAAACCCTTTTCAGCGCCTGGGCCCATCTCTCAAGTCGGTCCTTGCGCTCTTTTCCTGCCATTGTAACTTTAAAGCCCTTATCGACCTTCCAAATTTTGCGGATCTCATCGACATTCTTCCAAAAACCAACACCAAGACCGGCTAAGTAGGCCGCACCGATGGCCGTGCTCTCAACAATCTGAGGCCGGATCACATCGGTGGAGGCATAGTCTGCCTGTAGCTGCATCAAAAGATTGTTTGCAGAAGCCCCGCCGTCGACTTTGATGCTTCGGAGCCGCTTTCCGAGGTCCTTTTGCATGGCATCCAGGATATCAACATTCTGAAGGGCCATCGCCTCGAGAGTTGCTCGCGCAACATGGGCCTTGGTCGTACCGCGAGTAAGACCGCAAAGCACTCCTCGTGCCTGCGGATTCCAGTGAGGAGCTCCAAGCCCCGCAAGTGCCGGAACGAACTCGACACCTTCGCTACTCGGAACTGAGGCAGCTAGAAGTTCCACTTCGGAACTATGCTGAAAAAACTGCAGACCATCCCGGAGCCACTGAACCGCTGCTCCGCAAATAAAGGCCCCACCTTCGAGAGCATAAACCATTTTTTCGTCGCGCAACTTCCAGGCAATTGTTGTCAGTAACCTCGCCTTTGAGGTCACGGCTTTGGATCCCGTGTTCAAAAGAATAAAACTCCCCGTGCCGAAAGTGCATTTGACATCACCGGCATCAAAACAGGTTTGCCCAAAAAGAGCGGCTTGTTGATCCCCAGCAATTCCCGCGATAGGAATTCCATCGGGTAAAAAACCAAGCCCCTTGGTTCTGCCAAACTCACCACTCGAAGGGGCAATTTCTGGCATCAAGCTCTCGGGAACCTCAAAAAGCTTTAAGAGTTCCTCGTCCCACCAGCCCGTATGAATATTCATCAGCATAGTGCGAGAGGCATTGCTCACATCTGTTTTGTGGCACTCACCGCTGGTAAGCCTCCATAAAAGAAAACTATCAATGGTCCCAGCCGCAAGCTCTCCTCGGTGTGCCTGTGCTTTAGCGCCAGGAACATTTTTTAAAATCCATTGAATTTTGCTGCCAGAAAAATAGGGATCAATGACCAATCCTGTTTTTTTCGTAACCATCTTTTCTTTGTTATTTTTTTTGAGTTTTTCACAGACATCTTGCGTTCGGCGGCACTGCCATACAATGGCGTTGTAAATTGGCTTCCCGGTTTTTCGATTCCACACAACAACAGTTTCGCGTTGGTTGGTAATACCAATGGCGGCAATTTGTGTCCCGCTGATACGTGTCTGCTCCATGGTTTTTTTGAGAGTTCCGAGCGTTGTTTGCCAAATCTCTTCAGGATCATGCTCAACCCAGCCTGGCTCCGGAAAAATCTGCTTAAAATCCTGATTGTTTTGGCTGACGAGACCTCCGGCCTGGTTGACAATGGCAGTCCGCGTGCTAGTTGTACCCTGATCTATGGCAATGATATAGTGGGACATTATAAACTCCTAGGATATGCTTCATCATGATAAATTTTTTTGGGAAACCCAACGAAAAAATTTTTAACCTGAAAAATCTTGATCGCGACGTATTAATATACCGCGTATTGCCGCGATGGCTGATGGAGCTAGTAAGAAAATACTTCCGACTCGAGGTTGTAGGCCTTGAAAACATCCCCAAAAGCGGCGCCGCCCTCGTCACGCCAAATCATTCGGGATATATGGGCATTGATGCGGCCCTGCTGGCCCATGTGCTCGCCCAAAATGGCAAACGGATCCCTCGCATCCTCACCCATCATTTTTGGTTTTTAACAAAAACAACAGCTCTGCCCGCACAGAAAATGGGCTTTACCGAAGCTACTTACGAAAATGGCGTCGAAGAGCTGCGAAAAAAACACCTCGTCGTTATTTTCCCCGAAGGGGAACTCGGCAACTTCAAGCCCACCAAAAATATGTATGAGCTTCAAGAATTCCGCCGGGGATTCGTGCGAATGGCTCTCGAAACGAAGTCTCC
>JAMIQD010000199.1:0-4488 GCA_035914755.1 Pseudobdellovibrionaceae bacterium
CTTTCAAAGTACAATTCAAGGGTCCGCTTCATGTTGTTACGCCTGAAAATAGGCTCTTCGGCAAGTACCAAGACACGAAATCTCAACTGAGTGTCAGCCTGCCAAATGCCAAGGGCTAAGGCTTCACCTTTGTAATTCAAAATTCGAAGACCTGACTTCGGGGTGCGGCCTTCTTCGAAGCAATTAGCGAAAATCCAGCGGTGTCCCCGCTTGAGGTGTTTTGTGACGTCCCGCTTGAGTTCAACAGCGAGAACAGGTTCTTCGAAAATGACAGCCGCAGAGCTCATGAGGGGTCTCCCGAGCCCCCTATTTATGCCAATTCCCTAGTGCCCACAAGGATTAATGGGTCTTTTTGAAGCTGTTGGTAAATTTACAAGCTGACTTTATGACCGAGGCCTGTGTAAATTCCGTTCTTCGCATTGGAGTTCCCTTGGATCAAAAATTTTGGCGAAACTTTGCAAAGAATATTTGGGAGAAAAAGCCCCTGCTTCTTCGGAATATTAAGTCGGGCTTACTCGAAATGGGCGATAAAGAGATTTTTGAACTTTTGGTTCTTTATAGTGATCGCAGTCGCAAACTTAACAACCCTGAAGGTTTTAAGTTTTACATTGATGGGTTTAAAGCCGGAGAAGATGATGTCCTACAAGTTCTCCCTACCAAAAAAGACAAATCCCTTTTGGGTTATCACACTCGTATGTCAGCCTTGTTTTCAGACTATTGCTTAGTATGCGACGAGCTTTTAAAGGTTCATCTCAAAAAACAGCACCTGCTCTCTGATTTTACTGACGAGCTTTATCGCCACGTTGGCTTTCCGAATCGCTTTTCTGAAATGGGCCTTTATTTAGGAAACTACCGCAAGACTCCATTTGGTGTTCATGTGGATTCTTGCGGCGTCTTTAGCTTCCCTGTTGTTGGATTAAAAAGATTTCGTCTTTGGGCTCCGACCTTTGTTAAAAAGAATCCGGGTTTGGATCGTGCTTTTAAATACGATAAATACAAAAAGAATTCGCAGCTTTTAGAGGCCCGCCCCGGCGATATGACCTACTGGCCTTCCTCGGCTTGGCATATTGCCGAATCCGATGGCTCATTCTGCGCTACCTGGAGCCTGGGCGTCTGGGTCGACCAACCTCACAAAAAAATGATTACACAATCTCTCCTCCCCCTCCTCGACAAAAAGCTCGGCGCCGCCAGCACAAGCAGCACCACTGCATTTAAAACTCTGCACAGCTCCAATGGAGAGGTTACAGAGCTGCCCGAGGCCTATCGCAAATCCATTAATATGCTGCAAGGCCTGACCACCCTTGAGCTTCAAGAGGCCTTCTTAAAGTCTTGGATGAAGCACATCTCGCTTCAGGGATTTAAGACGATTCCGCATACTGGTTTTAAATTGTCAGCAAGTTCACGCATTCAATTGCGCAGCAGTCGATCTTTGATCTTGTGGCAACAGGGACTAACATCAAAAGACATGTACTATTTCAGCTTTGGCGGAGCCCTCGTCGAAAGTTCTAAATCAAGCGGCCTCCTCAGGCTTGTCAGGGCCTTGAACGCTGGCAAAACTTGCTCAGTTAGCAACTTTTTAAAGGGAGCCTCGCAGAAGAAGGACTTCATCGCTTTGAAGACCCTCGCGGATGCTGGGGCCGTAGTACCCCAGCCCAAGTCCTTCAAACCCTAATCTTTTCGGCATTCACGCGATCATGGTAACTTTGTGCAAGCTCCTGCTCTGACACCAAGTCGACTGTAAATGGAAACCGAGACTCTTCAATCGCTTCTTTGATATTTGAAATAAAACCCAAGGGAAGATCCTTTGTGACTCGAAAAAGCAGATCCACATCGGAGTGAGAATGGTGTTTGCCCGTAACTCGAGATCCAAAAATAAAAACATCGGCACCTTGAACTTTAAGTGGTTGAATGACGATTCGATCCAACAACCCAAATTGCTCATCGGTCATACCAAATTTCATTTCAAAGCATCCAGTCTTGAAATGAGTTTATAAATCTCAACGCTGAACTTCTTGATCTCATGGTAAACTTTTTTTGCAACATCCTCATCATAGGAATGGCTTGAGCTATTTCTGGCCTCGATGAATTCCAGCCAAAGCTCAGCTGAATCGATGAGGTCCGCACGGGCCATTTCTCGAACTGCGGGCTTGGCAAACTTGGTTCCTGATCCCAATTTTTTGACTGAAACCTTCCAGGCGAGCTCAATGCAGTACTCAAAGCGCTGAATGCAGGCATCTCTGGCAATTTTGAACTGAACATCGTTCGAGACAACTTGATCGGCAAAAACAAGGGCTTCAGTCAAAGAGCTCACTGCCTTTTTCAATTCTTCTGTCGATAAGGATGTTACGGGAGAGGTCATGTGGCCCCTTGCTCGAGTGTGAAAGAAAATTGGCGGGGTGAACGGGACTCGAACCCGCGGCCTTCCGCGTGACAGGCGGACGTTATAACCAACTTAACTATCACCCCGCAGAGAGTGATGAGGCACTACTTATACTGAGCCAAACGAAGGTGTTCAACAAAATTTTAGCCGATCTACCGAAAATAATGACGAACTGAGCTTGCTAAACCCTCCCCCGCCTTCGCAAATGCCCAACCAATAAGCATTCTTAGGGCGGGTGTAACAAAATTTGTTTATACCTGCCGCAGTCGTCACTTGCCTAATTAATTAAAAATAACTTAAAACTAACTGATGGAACATTCCGCCAAGAAAAAGCAGGGAAGATTGTTGATCGTCGACGATGAGGCGGAGCTCCGAGACGTTCTTGTTTCGCTTTTAGAGGACTACGTTCAAGATATCATGCAGGCGTCTAATGGGCTTGAGGCCATGACGATCCTTAGTGAGAGGTGTTTTGATGCCATTCTCTGCGACGAGAGAATGCCTCTTAAATCTGGGATAGAAGTCCTCAGATGGCTAAGAAAAAAAGGCCTTGAAACCCCTTTTATTGTCCACTCAGGTTTTCGCAATCATGAGGCCGCCGCCGAGGCCACCCGCCTTGGAGTATTTGCATTTGTCGACAAACCGTGGGATGAACACAAGCTCATTCAAACCGTCTGTGATGCAATAGAGACCGG
Source organism: Pseudobdellovibrionaceae bacterium (assembly GCA_035914755.1). Lineage (GTDB taxonomy): Bacteria > Bdellovibrionota > Bdellovibrionia > Bdellovibrionales > Bdellovibrionaceae > JACMRP01. Next base: position 3,073 of record JAMIQD010000199.1, read on the forward strand.
ACTAACAAAGAAGAACTAATGGACAAATTATTTTGGATTGATATGGAGATGACGGGCCTCGACATCAAAAAAGAGGTCGTGATCGAAGTCGCTGCCATTATCACTGATTTCGACTTTCAGGAACTAGATCAGTTCGAAACCGTCGTCAAACAACCCCAAACCTACCTCGACAACATGGATACGTGGAACACTGAACATCATCGAAAATCCGGACTCACCGCCAAAGTTCCCTTTGGTATGGCCCCTGATTTGGTCGAAGCCAAACTTGTCGACCTTGTAAAAAAACACTTCCCTGACGCTAAAAATCGCCCCATCCTGGCTGGAAACTCTATCGCCCAAGATCGGATGTTCATCGACAAGTACTTCCCATTATTTGGCGAGCGCCTCCACTACCGAGTGGTCGACGTCAGCTCTTGGAAGGTCATCATCAATAAAAAGTTTAAATATACTTACAGTAAGTCTAATAATCATCGCGCCCTCGATGATATCCGCGAGAGTATTCAAGAACTCAAGGCCTACTGTCAGTTTCTTAATGTACCGAAAAAGTAGGCCCCGACTCTAAAGATTAATAGCGATAGTGCTCTGGCTTGAACGGACCATTTGCATCCATATGCAAGTACTTCGCCTGTTTGCCAGACAACTTAGTCAGCTTGACGCCCAGTTTTTCTAAGTGAAGAGCTGCCACCTTTTCGTCCAAATGCTTCGGCAAACGGTATACAGAAATTTCCTGATACTTATCTCGGTTCAGGAAAAGCTCCATCTGCGCTAATACTTGATTTGTGAAACTATTAGACATCACGAAACTTGGATGACCTGTCCCACAGCCAAGATTTACCAATCGACCTTTTGCCAAAATGATGAGCTGCTTGCCATTTTTCATGGTGTGAATATCAACCTGAGGCTTGATTTCACGCATTTTTGAATTTTTGTTGAGCCAAGCCATATCAATTTCGATATCAAAATGACCAATATTGCAAACAATTGCATTGTTCTTCATTTTTGAAAAATGCTTTTCTGTGATGATATCGCAGCAACCCGTCGCTGTTACAAAAATATCAGCGACAGGAGCCGCCTCATCCATCGTCGTGACTTCAAAACCTTCCATCGCCGCCTGAAGAGCGCAGATTGGATCGATTTCAGTAATCAATACGCGGGCGCCAAGGCCACGCATAGAGTGCGCAGACCCCTTGCCTACATCACCGTAACCGGCAACTACAACAATTTTGCCTGCAACCATGGTGTCTGTTGCACGCTTGATTCCGTCCGCCAAAGACTCGCGGCAGCCGTACAAGTTATCGAACTTAGATTTTGTCACTGAGTCATTGATGTTGATGGCTGGCACTTTGAGTTTGCCCTGCTTTAACAGTTGTTCAAGATTGTGCACGCCCGTAGTGGTCTCTTCAGAGATACCAATGA
>JAMIQD010000200.1:0-4191 GCA_035914755.1 Pseudobdellovibrionaceae bacterium
ATATGTCGCCATCGCCGATGTCAGCCACTATGTCCGCGTGGGCACGGCCATTGACCGCGATGCTTTTGAGCGTGGCACATCTGTGTACTTTCCAAATTTCGTAGTGCCAATGCTGCCCGAAGCGCTTAGTAACGGACTCTGCTCCTTAAACCCGAAAGTTCCCCGACTGTGCGTGGTCGCTGAAATTCAATTCGACTTCACTGGCAATATGCTTAAAAGCGACTTTTACGAAGCTGTCATGGAAAGCAAGGCCCGTGTGACCTATGGAGAAGCCCAAGAAGTTATTGATGGCACCGATGTACCGCAATTTAGACACGTCAAAGACAACATCCTTCGTTGCGCCGATCTTGCTAAGATTTTAATGGCAAAGCGCTTTAAAGAGGGCTCGCTTGATCTTGAAATCCCTGAGACTGAGCTCGAAATTGATGCCTCCGGCGTTCCAGTAGATATTATTAAATCAGACAGACTCTTCGCCCATCGACTCATCGAAGAGATGATGTTGGCAGCAAATGTGGCGGTAGGGACTTTTTTAAATAGCAAAAATATTCCGGCACTTTATCGCATCCACGAGCCCCCTAACGAGCAGGCTATTCAGCTCTTAGAAAAATACCTCTGGAACTTTGGGGGTAGAACAAAACTGGGGAGCGGCAAACTTCAAAAGCGACTCACCAAGGCGCTCGAAGAGTTTGAAGGAAAGCCAGAAGCTCATATCCTTAATATATTGACCCTCAGATCTATGAGCCAAGCGAAATATCATATGAATAATGTCGGTCACTTTGGCTTGGGCTTTGAATACTACACTCACTTTACATCGCCAATCCGTCGATACCCAGATCTGATTGTTCATCGCCTGCTCAAAAATCAAGTGGTTAAAAATTCGACCTATCGCTTGATGAGCGAAGAAGATCTTTTGACTGCAGGGACCATTTTGTCAGCTGCCGAGCAAAGGTCCGTCAAGGCAGAGCGCCAAGTCCAGTCGATCAAAAAAGCCCGATTTATGCAAAAGTTCGTGGGGCAAGAGCTAGAGGGTATGATCAGCTCCGTCGCTAAATTTGGAGTGTTTGTTCTCCTACGTGAATACGATTGCGATGGCCTGATTCGCACCGATGACCTTGGCGACGATCGATTTGAGTATGATGAAGAAAACTTAAGACTTTATTCAAAGCGCTCAGGAAAGTCCTTCAATATCGGAGACAGCGTTCGTATTTTAGTTGCCGGAGCGGATCCCGATTTAGGCCAAGTTAATTTTCTACTCGCAGGCCTAGAAACTAAAGACAAAAAAGAGAGTCTTCCGGGTTTAAAACCCCTTTTTCAGAAAGCAGCGCCGCGCAAAGAACAAAAAAGTTTTAGTAGAGGCACTGTAAAACGAGAGCCAAGCCACAAAAAGCAAGATTCTGGCCCTCGAAAGCAAGAACGTTCCACCAAAAAGCAAGAACGACCGATCGAAAAAAAGGGGCCTGCTGGTGCTCAATACTTTTTAAAAGGTAAAAATATTGCGATTCCTTCGACGGCCCGCTCTCGCAAATTGCAGTTTGCCGACAAGACGAAACTGAGTTTTAATATCGAAGAAACGGACAATTCCGATTCGAAATTGGACCAGGAGTTCAAAGGTGGCACTTCTCAAAACCGGAAGTCAAATTGGCAAAACTCTGAAAAACGCGGCAAGGCTGAGAACCATCGTGGGGGTGTTCGCAAAGCACGGGTTTCACGGGGTGGCCGAAAGAATAAAGCTCGGTAAGTTTCTCGTTGAACGCTTTAGCGCCTCAGCGGAACTTGAAAGCCTCACCGTGGCCGAGCGTTTACGAATCAGCTTCGAAGAGCTGGGACCCACCTTCGTTAAACTAGGTCAGGTCTTAGCCTCGCGCCCAGATTTAATCCCTGAAGAATACACCACTGAATTTGAAAAGCTGCATGACCGAGTGCAGACGCTTCCATTCGATGTAGTCGAATCTGTACTCAAAGCAGAATTCGGAAATTCACTATACCAAAAGTTCTCTCATATCGACCACACACCTCTTGGGTCGGCCAGTATCGCACAAGTTCACAAAGCACGTCTGGCATCAGGCGAAACTGTAGTAATAAAAGTTCAACGCCCAGGCATCATTCAAACTATCAATGATGATTTGAACGTCCTCTATATGCTCGCAGAGCTTTTAGTGAGCTACGTACCAGAAACCCGTCCCTACAACCCACTCGGTATCGTCGATGAGTTTTTCAAAACTCTCGAGTTAGAAACAAATTTTATTGTTGAAGCCAATAACATTCGTCGCTTTACCGTCAACTTCGCAAATGAACCTGACGTAAAAATCCCCAAAGTCTATATGGATTTGACCACCGAACATGTTCTGACCCTCGAAGCTCTAGAGGGAGCTCCGCTTTCGCAAGAGGACGCCTTAAAGCAAGACGGGGTCGATGCGGAAGCTATCGTGCGAATGGGACTCCGAGCCTATATGAAAATGGTCTTTACCGATGGGTTGTTTCATGGCGATCTCCATGCTGGTAACTTTTTTGTTTTACCTAACAATCGGGTGGGCCTTATTGACTTCGGAGTCGTCGGACGACTTAATCGCAAAACACAGGCCGCAATTGCCAATATGCTTTTAGCACTTTCACGGGAAGACTATGAACGGCTAGCCTATGAGTATGTTGATCTGGCTCCCTTTACCGACAAAGTAAATGTGGATTTATTCGCAAAAGACCTGCGGGAGTTGATTGCTCCATATTTTGGATTGACTCTCAAAAATATAAATCTGGGTCGAATCCTGATGAGCTCTTCTTCGATAGCCGCCCGTCACCACCTGAGCGTCCCTACTGAACTGATGTTGTATTTTAAGTCCATCATTTCAGTTGAAGCTCTCGGACGTAAGATCATTCCTGACTTCGATTTTTTACAATACACAATAGATATTGCAAACGAGCTCGTGAAAACTCAATTTGATCCGAGCAGAATGATGGGTGACGTTTCTCAGGTTTTTCGCGAGTCCAGAAATTTGATCAATGCGCTCCCTCGACAGGCAAATTTTTTCTTAAGAAAATTGAACAGCCCCTCTCACGCCTTTAAATTAAATGTTCCCCAAGTGGAAGAGTTTAAAAAATCCTTCGAGCTTTCTTTTAATCTCCTTTTCTTGGGAATAATTATCGGAGCCCTCATATTGAGCGCCTCTTTTATTTTTGTGCACCCAACAGAAAGTCACATCAATGGAATGCCCACCATGAGTTTTGTACAATACTTAGTCGCTGCTATACTCGGAATAGTCGCCTTCTTTAATTATATCAAAAAGTAACTCAAATAAGAGAGAGGGCCACGTGCAAGCCTTATATTACGAGCTGAGCGTCTTAACAAAAGCCATTCATTTCAAGAACCTCTCTGCGGCGGCAATTCACGTCGGGCTCAGCCAACCTCAGCTTTCTCGAATCATCGCGCGAATCGAAGAGGGCTTTAAAGTGGTCCTCTTGGATAGATCCGCCAAAAGAAAATCAAGCTGGACTCCGATTGCCTTTGAGATGGCCGAAATCTTTGATCGATCGACTCGCCGGATGGGAAGCGAACTCGAAAGCATCAGTCAAAATAACGCTGTAGCCGAGATCCACATCGGCACCCTCGAGGGTCTTGCTGAATTTGCAATAAAGACTTGTCGCATGTGTTTTGAGCAAATTGGAATTAAAAAAATCACCCTCGACATCTTTGATCTCAACGAACTCGATTCAAATTTTTTATCTGGCAATCTCGACCTGATTTTCACTTCGAAAATCCCAGGTAGACAGAAATTCCGTCATATCATTGAAATTGGCTCTCAAGTTTTAGAGAAAGTTCAAACCAATAAAAAATTCGGTGTTCTTTCAACTTTTGAATTTGGCCGCGCCAACAAGAGCACTCTTGAAAGTTACGAACATGTCTTTATCTCAAATTCTTTGGCAATACGAAGATCCTGGCTCGAAACTGTCGGTGGCGTCGGCTATATACCCTCCGAAACCCGCAAAGGAAAAACAACAGAACATGAGCCCGTTCTCCTCATTGGTTCTGAATTATTAAATCCAATTCTTTGGCAAAAAATTGAATCCACGACGTAAAAAGGGGACCTCCTTTAGAGATCCCCGCCTATGTTTTAATTTTTGAAGCTATTAGCCTAATAGTTTCAATGCCATTTGTTGAGAATTGTTGGCCTGCCCTAATACTGAGATCCCCGCCTG
>JAMIQD010000201.1:0-2297 GCA_035914755.1 Pseudobdellovibrionaceae bacterium
GTTAAAACAAATCTAAATGGAAGCTCAAGTGTTGATGTTGGTGAAGTTCAGCCACTAGTAGGTACTTCCGTTGGGCTTAAAGCCTTGCTATGGAAACATTTGATTCTGAGTGCAGAAGGGCGTTTGTTAGTGGGTCAAAACTTTGACCCAAACCCTCAGCTCGGCATGTTACTTCGGGTCGGAGTTGAGTTCTAAACAGAAAACCCAGCATGAGAGCTGGGTTTTCTGTTTCAAATTTATTACTTTGAATTTACTGAATAATTTTTTGCACGATGGCGGTACCTAGCTTGGTCTTGCCCATCAGTTCATTTCTATAATCTTGGGCTTCTTTTGGTGTTGCAAAAAGACCAACACTCACGCGAAACCAGGTTTGCCCTTTGACGGTCGCTGGAATATAGAAGGCGCTGAATCCTTTAGACTTAAGATCGCCAGCGATTTTCTGCGCTTCGTCTTCTTTTGCGAAAGCACCAACTTGGACCGTAAATTTTCCAGCTGTATTGTATTGAGAGATATCTTTTGGAATGCTAGATGGGATGCGGGTATCGATCTTTTTCTCTTGGGTGACTGCGGCTGAAGCCGCTTTTCCATCAGCAATGTTTTTGGCAGCAGAGAGAGGTTCTGATTTTTCAAGTGTGCGTGTTTTTGGTGTGGCCGCCTCTTCTTTGTGCTCAGTCTCGTGATTGGCAGTCGTGGTTGTTGCTGTGCTGTCGTCTGCAACAAATTCTTCGGCTAATTTGGCGATTTCTTCGTCACTCATCGCTTCGCCTGTTTTGGGCTCAGCATGTTCTTTGGCAACATCGCTAGTAGCTTCGTTTGAATGTGCAGCTACTTCGTGAGAGTCTTGTTTGTTGTTCGAGGGTTCAAGAGAAGCTAACTTATGTTGGTTGTCGCTGTACTTTTTGCCAACAAATGTCCCTATCGAAAAGGACAGTAAAGAAATAAAAAATACCAGAACTAGCTTTACCATAACATCTGTTTTTGCGCCCATTCGTGAATCCTCATAACGTGACTTATATCCAAGTCAAAAGTTTAAGTTGAGATCATTCCATTGATCCAGCTTTTATGTTAACGTTAGGCCAAAACGTGGTCAATCAAGGACCAGTCTAGGAAAGGTTAATCCGATGGGAACACCAGACAACTCCGTCAATTTAGAGCTCGCTCTGCGTGTTGGGTTAAAGGCATGCCGGCTAGGCCGAGAGGTTCTACTCAAATATATCGGCAACCTGCAGAATGTTTCTGAAAAATTTCAGGCTGGATTGGTCAGTGAGGCCGATAAAGAGTCTGAAAGGGTGATCTCCGAGCATCTTCGGAAAAATTTTCCTAGTATTGAGTTTTTGGGCGAAGAGTCGAGCTTTGAAGGGGCTAAAGTCCAGTGGCAACCGGCCGGCATGAGTGGTCGATGGATTTTGGATCCTTTGGATGGGACCACTAATTATATTCATCAATTTCCGATTTTCTGTATCAGCTTAGCCTTAGAAATTAACAGCGAAGTCCAAGTGGCAGTTATTGACTGCCCAATGTTGGGTGAAACCTACACCGCGATTCGCGGTAAAGGGGCTTTTGTTAATGGTAAAAGGATTCGAGTTAGTAAGACCGAGCGAATGAAAGACGCTCTCTTGGCAACGGGATTTGTCGCCGAAAAAAAAGAAGTTATCGAAGAGCAGTTAAAGATTTTTGCAGACATTGTTATGAAATGCCGAGGAGTTCGTCGTCCCGGAGCGGCAGCTTATGACTTGGCCCTTGTCGCTCGCGGAGTGTTTGACGGATTCTGGGAGAGAAATCTACAGCCATGGGATAGTGCAGCTGGCATACTTCTGATTGAAGAGGCCGGAGGAAAAGTTTCTACTTATCGCGGGCACAAGTACAATCCCTACAAAAACTCAATCGTTGCCGGAAATCCATTTATCGCAGACCAAGTGGTAGAATCCCTTCGATCTCATCTCACCCTTCCTCAAGACTAAATAAGACTTCGGTCGGGGCGGCAAAAAATGCCGTCAAAAGGATGACTCAGCCTATCGGGATTTTGGTTGCTATTGATCGGGTCAAAGCCCTTTTCATTTTTCTAATCGTTTTTACGAGGACTGGAATGCCAAAATAGTGACTCGACTCGACTGAAGTCGGTTTGGCACTAGTGTTGCTTTAAAGATCGATGAGATCAGTGTGTCTTTCATCAAGGAGGATGAAGTGGCCGAAGAAAAAGCAGCTGCAGCAGAGCCAGCAGGATCCCCCGGCGGCGGTGGTAAAAATAATATCGTTCTGATTGCGCTAGCAGTGATCAATATGCTGGTAGTGGCAGG
>JAMIQD010000202.1:0-2136 GCA_035914755.1 Pseudobdellovibrionaceae bacterium
CAACTACCTCGATGAGTTAAAATCACATCCTGAGATTTGCATCAATGACCTGAGAAAAAAATACACGTTCGCGGAGAATAGATTATGAGTAGCAATAAACTTCCCGAGGTGCCTTTTAACATTTTTACCGCAACGGAAGATGAAATCGACAAAGAAGGCGAAAAAAGATTCCGAGAAAAGCAAAAGATCGAGCAGGAGTTAAAAAAATTCCGGCAGCACTACAACAATGATACAGCTCAAAATTGCCCCGAGGATGCAATTGACTGTCCTATCGGCTATGCCAGGCTGAAGGCTTACTATGACGAACTGAATACGTCGATCACATATCAGGAAATGCTTGTTACGCATTTAAAAAAAATGGGGCCGAACGCTGAAACATTATCCGGATTTGATATCCTTCAGCAAATAGAGAACGTGCTCAGGCTAAGAGTCCCTTGCCCAGAATGGCTATACCACGAGTTTCACAAGAGATTTGCCTGCGTCGCTCGCGGTGAGGCCAATGGGTTCGGAGACAAGATCAGTTTTGGAAAACACGATGCCGGAAATGCAGGAAGCAAGCCAAATCGAGTCAAAGATTATACTGGCCAAAGCTACCAAATATTTTATGCCGCCGAAATGTTGATAAAAGAGGGAGTCCCGACTGCTGGTAACAGTGAAACCCACGGGGTATTCGAAAGAGTAGGCGAACAATTCGGCATATCGGAAAGCACCGCGAGACAAACATACGACAGGGTCAAAAAAGAATTCACCTTCATAGATAATCTTATCAACCACGTGGGCTCCCGTTAACGAACGGTTGTGCTGAGAGCACAAAAAGCAAAATTTTTCAATCTATTTTATCAGCCGATCTTCTGAAATTACACTGCCGTCTTCCTCGTGATTTAATGCTTAAAGCCAATAACGGCTAATAAAGTTCACGAGGAGGTCTCAAATGCGGGATACACCCGCTCCCAAAAAGTATTTGCGCCTTAAAAACATTTTACAGCGCATCCCTGTGTGTCGTACAACGCTCATAGAGGGCATCAAATCCGGCAGATTCAAGCTGACACCCATCAAAAATGGTCGCTGCGTCTTCTATGATGCGGACGAGGTCGAGCTGCTTCTCCAAACCCTTGCCGAGTAAAAGTTTTTTCACGACACAACATACGAAGAGCAGCTATGCAAAGCAAAAGGGAGGTCAAACCGCACGCCAGTCAATGAACTAAGCCGCCTTTCGGCGGCCTGTAACCAGCACTCGCTCGTGAATTGCCTGCGCTAACAGGCAAAACGAGTAATCTCGCGAGAAAGCTTAACGGTATTATCGCTTAAAACCGGCTGCCAGTCAAGTTTTTCTCGCCACCAATAAGAGGAAAAAATGGCAAATTTATCTATTGATCTAAGCGGCATTTCACTACTTGACAGTTTAACCCCTATCCCATCTGGCGACTACGTTGTCGTGGTTTCTAACTGTTCGATTCGATTAAGCCATGCCGGCAACTCTTGTTTGACGGCGGAATTTACCCTCATGGACCCGCCGTTCACTGGTAGAAGGGTGTTCGAGTATTTCGTCATCAATGAGCCCATAGCTATGCGGCGGCTGAAAACTCTTGCTGTTGCAGTCAAATACCACAACCCCGATTTCATTAAAGACACGTGTGACTTAGTCGGGATAAGGCTTATGGCGCGAGTCATAATTCGAAAAAGCGAAGAATTTGGTTCTCAAAACAAAATCACTTCATTCTGGCCGATACCAGAGGAGGGAAAAACCGAAACACAGTTGTCAAAGGACACGACGCCTTCACAACCAGATCTGCCATTGACATTCTGAATAATACGAACCTCCCGGGCAACCGGGGGGTTACCCTTAGGAGCATATTTTATGAGCAATGAAAAACCCAACGCCTGCCGAGATGCAGCATTAGAGTATCTTGAACAGGGCCTCTCCGTTATACCGATCCAACCAAGAGGGAAAGAACCCCTCGTTCCCTGGAAAGAGTACCAACACAGACACACAACTGAAGACGAAGTTTCCAAATGGTGGGATATTTGGCCAGACGCTAATGTCGCGATTGTTACCGGCAGCACATCGAATCTATGTGTAGCCGACTGCGATGGTCCAGAGGCAGTTACCTGGGCTTCGGAAAACCTACCCCCGAC
>JAMIQD010000203.1:0-11994 GCA_035914755.1 Pseudobdellovibrionaceae bacterium
AAGTAAAGGTAGTTTGTTACCATGCTCCCATAATGCGGTCAAGACAGATACTTACGGCAGAACGAACAGAAAGGTGCCTAAAATCATCCGGAGGAGCCCCCCGAATAGGTTCCAAAATAGCTGAACAGCCCTTCATAAACTCTTCTGTCATCCCATATCCAGTCCCAAATAGCAGAAAACAGGGCTTTTTTTGCTCCCACATCTGAGTTCTGAGGCCTCTAAAACTCACCGTCTCAACTCCTGGGATAGGGCGGGCGTGTGTCGCCACTGTCATTGGCTCTGGAACTCCCCAATCTAAAAGTGCCGCCTGATAAGATGGCGCCGTTTGAACACGAGTCAGCGCAACTTTTCGAGAGGGGTTGAACTTCGCCCCTTCCCCAGTTCTCCAGTGGTCCAAGACCCGCTCCACGAACATAATCTGTTCTTTCATGGGATGAATGATGTAATATTTTTCAACCCCATACATTCTGGCGGCCCTGGCAATATCATGAATATCAAAATTGGTTACGTTGGTAGAAACGATATTTTTCTGCTTGTCCTCTATCGGGTAATGAACAAGGCCGATTGCAAGCCGAGGCTTATCCATGAAAATCCTTTTCTTGTAATTTTTGAATGCCAAGGGTTTTTCGCTGATCCTCAGTCATCTGCTGCCAAAAAACAAGAGCACCGAGAAGTTCTGCTTGAGAGGCCTGAGCTTTAATCAAGTCTGGTCGCTTCGCCAAGGTCACTAAAATCGACACATTCTTTTTCCATTCGTCTATTTTTTTGTGATGACCGCTTAGCAAGACCTCTGGAACAATCTGATTTTTATACTCGCGAGGTTTGGTAAAGTTCGGATGTTCAAGCCAGCCTTCTGCAAAACTGTCCTTGTTGGCAGAATCTCTGTGTCCTAAAACACCAGGAATAAACCTCGAAACACAATCTATCAAAACACCCGCCGCGAGCTCCCCGCCTGAAATAACATAATCACCAATCGAAATCTCTTCATCGACAAAGTTATTAATAATTCGCTGATCAATACCGCCATATCGCCCGCAAATAACGATCAGACCCTTTTCACGAGAAAGCTCCGAGGCTTTAACATGAGTCAGCGGAGTCCCCTGAGGAGACATGTACAGAACCTTAGAATGAGCATCCCTTTGTTTTGCAGCGGCGATTGATTTTTCTAAGGGCTCCGGGAGCATAACCATCCCGTCTCCGCCGCCAAAAGGCCGATCATCCACCGTCCTATGGGGATCTAAAGTGAACTCTCTGGGATTAATACAGGATAAACTGAGTATTCCGCTTTTCTGAGCTTGGGCAAAAACACCCAACCCCATAGCGGCCTGAACAATTTCAGGAAAAAGAGTGATTACCTGAAAAGAAAACGTCATCACAAACTCTCAAGGTCCAAAAGTCCCTCAGGCAAATCCATAACGACTGTTCGGTGCTTAAAATCAATTTTTTTAATGAATGCCTCGACAAAAGGAATTTCAACAGACCCCTTTTCTGTTTCAACAACGAGCAGATCCTGAGCTCCGTTGGAGGAAAATCCGTTAATGGGGCCAATCGTGTTCTGCAAAGAGTCTTTCACCACAAAACCAAGGATCTCCTTCAGAAAGATCGTCTCGCCAGGTTGAGAAACTAACAGGTCCGCTGGAATATAGAAATCTTGCCCTTCAATCTGTTCTGCCAAGGTTCGATCCGAAATAGAGGGGGTTTTTAAAATAAATCCCTTCTTAAATGGTTTCATTTTTTCGACTGGATAAGTCTTACCCTGGGCAGCTCCCTTGGGCCGAAGCTCAAACTCATTCAGTTTTTTCAGCCAAGAAACATCACCAGAAAAAACGAACACATAAAGCTCCCCCTTAAGTCCATGGGCTTCTTTTACTTTTCCAACTAACTTCATTTCCACAAGCCCTCACTCTCTGCATTTTTAAGCTTTTTATGTTCGTTTTTTGCAATAATTGTTTTCGAAACGTTTTTAAAAGAAAAAGGGGCCCTGAAGCCCCTTCTAAACTACGTATGATGACTATTTCTACTCTACGATGTCGAGGTGATAACGCTTGTTCAGCTTAGTTCCAGCCGCTCGAATGATAGTTCTCATCGCCGCTGCTGTTTTTCCTTGCTTGCCGATAACTTTTCCCAAGTCGTCTTTATCAACCTTTAGAGCCAACAAAGTTGTTTGCTGACCAGGGATCTCATCCACTTCAACGCTCTCTGGTTTATCGACCAAAGATTTTGCCATGAACTCGACAAGGTCTTTTAGATTTTCCATGTGTTCCTCCACATCATGTGTACACAATACAAATTTTAACAGAACCCTTAATGGTTCAGATCTATGTTTTAGTATTTATTTTGTCGCTTGAGCGAGCTTAACAACGTGTTTTACGCGGTCAGTAGGTTGAGCACCTTTTTTAACCCACTCATTGTATTTATCTAGATCGATCTTAAGTTTTTGATCATTGCCTTTTGGAGTCGGAACATAAGTTCCAATCACTTCAAGGTGCTTACCAGTAGCATAGCGGCGAGAATCTGCCACTGTGATACGGTATTTAGGAGTGTGCTTTGTACCAGTACGAGCTAAACGAATAACAACTGCCATGGAACCCTCTTCTTTATCTATTTTTCAGCAACTAAAATAATAACAAGGCATCTTGTCTACCTTTTTTAAAAATGAATTTCAAGCCCTAAAATGGGAGCTTCATTCCCCCTCGCCCCATCCCCATTTTCATAAGACCGCTCATCATCTTTTTTGACTCCTCAAACTGCTTCACCAACTTGTTCACGTCCTGAACCTGGGTGCCGCTTCCCCCTGCAATCCTCTGTCGACGCGAAGCATTTAAAATCTTGTGGTTTTTTCGTTCCTGAGGAGTCATAGAACGAATAATTGCCTCAATTTTCTTAATCTCCTGATCAGGGGGGGCCATGCTCTTAAGTTGTTTTGAGATATCCCCCATTCCTGGTAAAAATTTCAAAAGACTTTCAAAGCCGCCTAGTTTCTTTAATTGTTGAATGTGAGTGAGGAAATCTTCAAGGTCGAATTCGTTTTTAGCCATTTTTTTTGCACTTTCTCGTGCAGACTTTTCATCGATCACTTCCTGGGCCTTTTCGACCAGAGTGAGGACGTCCCCCATATCCAAAATACGAGAGGCTAAGCGATCCGGATGAAAAACCTCAAGTGCCGCGACCTTCTCTCCGACACCTAAAAACTTTATAGGAATTCCAGTAACCTCACGAATACTGAGAGCAGCTCCCCCACGAGCATCCCCGTCCACTTTCGTCAGAACAAGACCTGTAAGTCCAAGCCGCTGATGAAAGCCCTCGGCAACATTCACTGACTGCTGCCCAAGCATCGCATCGGCAACGAGTAGAATTTCTTGAGGACCCCAAATTTGCTTAAGATTCTGAAGCTCAGTCATTAATTGATCATCAATTTGCAATCGCCCAGCGGTATCGACGATGACCACATCAATCATATTGTCTTTTGCCCACTTTTTGGATTGCTCCAAAATCTCTTCAGGTTTTTGACCAAGCTGCGAATGAAAGCACGGAATATTATTCTGCTTTGCTAAGGTCTGGAGCTGATCAATTGCCGCTGGTCGATAAATATCGGCGGGCACAAGGCCGGGCTTTTTTCCGAGTTTCTGACGAACGTAGAGGCTTAACTTTGCAGAAGTCGTGGTCTTTCCGGCTCCCTGAAGACCAACCATAAAAATCACACTCGGATTTTCTCGAACATTGATATCAACGGCGCTGGTCCCGAGAACATTTACGAGCTCATCGTGAACAATTTTAACAAACTGCTGCCCTGGGTTTACGTTTCCGAGAACCTCTTGCCCAAGGCCTTTGGCTTTGACCTTATCAATGAAACTTTTAACCACCTTAAAATTAACATCGGCTTCAAGCAGGCTCAGTCGAATTTCTTTAACTACTTCTTCAATATTGCTCTCAGAGATTTTATTCTGCCCGCGAACTTTTTTAAGACTGGTAAGAATTTTATCAGACAAATTTTCAAACATACTTAGTCCTTATTTTGTATATCAAACTATCGTGCCCGGCTAATTGAGGTTGCAAAGTCCACCTTCGGGTTTTCGCGTTTGGCCCAGTTAAGATCCCACTCTTGGTTGAGCAGAATCACTGGTTGCTCAATCATATCTCTATAAATAGTGAAACCTCCGTTAAGAGTGCTCACGCCAGCGCCGCTTTCATCTCTCGGCCAGCGCGCAACCGAGAACGACAAACGGTTTAATTTTACTTCAAGATTGTACTCGTCATTAAGGCGATGAAGAAGGACTTCAAACTGAAGCTCCCCGACCGCTCCGATGATAGGATCTTGCGGACCAAAAACAGGATCGTAAAATAATTGAATAGCGCCCTCTTCAGAGAGATGTCTGAGAGCCTCTTGCATTTTTTGCCGCTTTAAAGCATCTCGCACCGTGAGTTTTGCAAAAAGCTCCGGCGCAAACTTCGGAATATCTTCAAACTGCACTCTGCCTGAAGCAGATACGCAGTCTCCGATAGCAAAATTGCCAGTGTCACCTACGCCAACGATATCCCCGGCGTAAGCGTCTTCGATCGTTGCCTTGTCAGCCGCAACAAATTGGCTTGCATACGAGAGTCGCAATTCTCTTTCGAGTCGTGAATGTTGAATCTTCATGCCTCTGTCAAATTTGCCGGAGCAAATGCGAATAAAGGCGATCCGATCACGATGACGTTTGTCCATATTCGCCTGAATTTTAAATACAAAGCCAGTGAAATTAGCATCGAGCGGATCTATCACTCGGTTGTCTTTTGTTTTTCGAGCCTGTGGGCCCGGTGCATATTGAGAGAAAAAATCCAAAAAAGTATCCACTCCAAAGTTTTGTTTGGCAGAGCCAAATGTCACCGGAGAAATCTCTCCCGACAAAAATGCCTGAACATCAAATGGCGGCAAGGCTCCCTCAATCAAATCCAGTTCTTCAAGAACCTGATCCGCGGATTCTTTATCAAGGTAGTCATACATAATTGCATCGTCTTTGCCCTTTTCAAAGGGGACCACTTTGTAGTCGTCGACCTCTTCGCGTCGTTGATCGTAGATCCAAAGTTCTTTAGTGATTCGGTTGTAAATCCCGCGAAATCTCTGACCAATCCCAAGCGGCCAAGTCACCGGGTAGCATTGCATATTCAAGGTCTTTTCGACCTCATCAATCAAAGTTAATGGGTCTTTGCCCTCGCGGTCGAGCTTGTTTACAAAGGTAAAAATTGGCACCTGACGAAGGCGACAAACTTCGTAGAGTTTTTTTGTTCTCTCCTCGACTCCCTTGGCTACGTCGATCAACATGCAAGCGGAGTCCACCGCCATCAGAACTCGGTAAGTGTCTTCAGAGAAGTCTTTGTGACCGGGAGTATCGAGCAAATTCACCCTCAATTGATTGTAGTCGAAGGTCATCACTGATGAGGTGATAGAAATCCCCTTTTGACGTTCAAGCTCCATCCAGTCGGAGGTAACAGCTTTGGTTCCCTGCTTGCCCTTAACCTCACCGGTTTCATGGATGACACCCCCGTGATACAACAGCTTTTCAGTCAAGGTCGTCTTTCCGGCATCGGGATGAGAGATAATCGCAAAGGTGCGACGGCGCTGTATTTCTTTTTGTACGATGGGTGTGGACAACATTTTAAATCCTCAATTTCAGAACTAAAAACCTTTATAAATGACGGGAATCATTGCTACAAGAGTTTTACCCTTGACCAAGAGTTTGCCCCTAGATTATACAATGCACAAAATTTCAACTCCCCTTGGTTTGTAGCCAATGGATGGACAATTGAGGTACATCATGAACACACCCGGCAATAATAGCCAGAACTATTATGTTACGACATTTTATCAGTTCAAAAACCTAACAGATCCAAACCAAGTAAAAAGCGACCTCGAGCAAAAAGCCATAGACCTGAATGTCCGGGGTTTAATTATTATTGGCACTGAAGGCTTTAATGCCACCATTTCTTGCTCATCACTGCGCGGATTTGAAGCTTTTAAAAACTTTATTCGTGAGTATTTTGCTGTACCCGAGTTATTCTTTAAAGATTCAGTCTCTCACAAGTCGCCTTTTAGACGTTTTAAGGTCAAAATCCGCGAGGAAATTGTGACCTTAGGTACTCCCGAACTTGTTCCCAACTACAAAGAAAACCATCACCTCAGCCCTACAGAGTGGAATCAGGTTTTAAAAGAAGAAAAAGACTTTTTACTGATTGATACTCGCAATTGGTATGAAACAAAAATCGGAACCTTCAGTGGCGCAATCAATCCTAGGATTGATAAATTCACGGAATTTCCTGAATACGTCGAAAAACATAACATCCCCAAAGACAAAAAGATGCTGATCTTCTGCACTGGCGGCATCCGCTGCGAAAAAGGAATTCTTGAGCTTCAACGTCAAGGCTTTGAAAATGTTTACCAGCTGAGCGGCGGCATCATTAACTACATAAAAGAATATCCAAATGATCAGTTCGAAGGCGAATGCTTTGTTTTTGATCACCGCGTAGCTTTAGATCAGAACTTAGTCCCTACGGAACAATACGGACTTTGCCCTCACTGCGGCCAACCCTCAAGTATCGAAATTGAATGCAAGCGCTGTGATACTCACGAGTTGATCTGTGAAGACTGCGCGCAACTTGAGTGGAAAAAGGACACCTGCTCTAAAAACTGCGCTTATCAGTATCACCTCCACCCCGAAAGAAAGGCGCCGAGACAGATTATGCCCTTTGAAATTGAAAAGCAGCGTGAACTCTCTTTGATGAGCTCATTATCGATCTAACTTGTTGTAGTCCGGCAAAGGCAGAGAAGAATTGATCTGCTTTTTTGCCTTTTCTATGTCGCCTACAAAAAGTTTTTCAATCCAGATGTTGCCCAAAATTATAGACTTGTCGTTGATTTTAAATTTAACATCGGAACGATAATTAATATCGTAATCAACTTCTTTGGGTGACAGACCTGCGTAAGTCAAAAACTTCTGAAGCTCTGTCGCCTGCTGATCGACATCATAGGCTAAATTCATATTAATATTTTTTTGAATCTGCTCACAAAACCCGAGGATTGCGGGATCTCTGGCTAATTCTGGTTTTAAAGCTACGGCCCGAGTGAGCACGTACAGATTGTAGGTCTTCATTAAAATTTGATCAAAGTTGTGTTTGTTTTCAGCAACCTCAAGCGCTGCAAGACCGATCTTTCCATAAAACTCTGCTTTGTTTCGAAATTGTTCAGCAGTCTCATTGGCCGTATCGAGAGTTTGCACAAGATCTCTGACTTCAGAAAGACGAAACAGATACCTAAAAAACGGCGCCGCAGACTCAGCGAGGGGATCTTTGGGCTCTTCAATCATCTTTTTTAAAAACTGCCGCAAAGACGCACTGTTATCATCTTTAAGAAAATGGCTCGCGGGAGCTTCGGACAAGTAAGCACAGACAGAAGCGATGGGTTGCTGCTCATTCATAAAATTTTCGTGTAAGGCTTTATTGCTTGCCGACTTCGTCGCTATGACTTGTCTCACTTGCCATGCAGAGGGCATTTTATAAATAAAAAAACCCAAGCTCGCCGCCGTCGACAAAAACAAAAGACCCAAACTAGTGAAGACAACCTTCATCACTTTTTTAATAAAATCCCCCAGAGCTTTCAAACGCCTAAAGACAAAAATATACACTATAATTTTAGATATTCGACGTGAAAAGCCAGTCTTTTAAAGCAAACTTTGAGACTCTTTGTCTCATCTACGAATCCCCGCGTGACTCGCGCTAAAATGAAGAGTATAGGGTCCACATTAGCGCGGGGGTTTTATGAAAATATTAAGTCTTTTTGCATTGATTCTATTGGGACTGAGTGCCTGCAGCCCAGCCCCGCACAACCCCGCCGTCAATACAACCACTCCGCATAGTCCCCTTTACGCCCTTAATGCCCAAGAGCACCGGGTGAAATTTGAGGCCCTCTATCAATCCAGGGCAAAAAACCTTGCTGAGCTCGATGCCTATGACCTCAGATCCGAAATCAAAGAAGTCACTGCGTTTTTATTTGGAACCCTTACTCACCGAGAGATCGGCGGAGTTCAAAAGGGAGAAAAAATCATCCCGCACATAGATCAAGCAGTGATCAAAGGCGGCTATGTGATGGTCCCCTATACCTATGAAGCCACTTGGATGATCCACAACAATGCCCTGATCCAAAATCCACTATCCTTGCCAATCCCCTACTCAATTGCAGGCCTCAACACCCCCGGCTGGAAAAACTGCAACGACTCAGGAGAGCACCGCGACGATTGGGGATTTTTTTGGTACTTCTGGGACCCTTCCCGCCCGGGTTGCGACCACAAAGCCCAGCGCCATTACCAAGAAGTGGATGTTCAGATAGGAGTTGAAACTCCGCAGACAACCCTCTCGCGGCCCGAGTACTCTCGCCTGATTCACACTAAAAATGGGGTGCCCACTCTCTCGATGACCTTTGCCTTCGGCTATATCGAAGAAGCCTACCCCGCAGATCCCTTCGTCGATACGGACCACGGCATGAAGGAATTTCGGATGTTTCATAACCGAGTTAAGTCTCAACTCTTAAGACTTAACTTTGAAGAGACCCCTCTTTTGCAAAAGGACATCTCACGCGGAAAAACTCGTATCGGTACAAAATTTACGGGAAACAAAAATGGAGTCCAAGTTGAAGTCTCAATCCTGGCTGCCGCCGGAGTGGATCAGATGGATATCTTTGCCTACAGCTACGCTCAAAATCATGATGGATTTTTTGGTTGGTTTGGTCATTCGAGAGTGGGTTCTGGCTTTGATGCGGAAATGTTCGCCTACAAGCTAAATGCAAATCCGCAGAGATACTCCATCACACCCGACTATCAAATGATTTACTGGGCCGGATGCAATAGCTACTCTTATTACACTCTGCCATTTTTTGAACTAAAATCCCGCCTCAATCCAGGGGCAGACCCTCATGGCACTGCGAACTTGGACCTACTATCAAATGCTCTGCCTTCTCTTTTTGTATTGAATGCAGAGAATGCACAGATCTTATATGCGGCACTTTTCAATTGGGAGGCGGCAACCAGCTATCAAGATATCGTTCAGAGTATCGAAACTAGTGCCGCCGCCTGGGGAAGAGAAGTTATTGTGAACGTCCTCGGAGATGAGGACAATCCACAATAGGATTTATTTCTTCATCCCGCATTCGCCATCTTTGCACTCTTTAGAGTCTTTATCGCATTTTTCTTTTTGTTCCATTTTGCATTCAGACTTTGCGCAGCAGCCTTTTTTTCCACCGAAATGACCGCAAGCAGAAAGTCCAAGACCTGCAACAAGAATAGAGCACATCATTAAAAACTTCATAGATCCTCTTTTCTGACCAAAAATATAATTTTTGAGTCCTGTTTCGAAAATTATAAGGTGAAGATTTGAAATTTGTGACCTAAATTATGAACGTGATCGCAAAAAAATTGATTTTATTTTTTTTAACACTCTGCACACTAGCCCTTTCTGGGATCAAAGGTGTTCAGGCCGCAACCTCGCTGGATCCACAAGGGACCCAATTTCAAACTCTTGAGATGGCACCGACCACTCTCAAAGAGAACTTTACCAGCGACCTGCTTCTCCTGGATTTTTGGGCCAGCTGGTGTGAACCCTGCAAAGAGTCTCTGCCTTTTTTTGCCAAGCTCGAAAAGCGCTACTCAAAACAAGGCCTGCAGATTTTGGCAGTCAGCGTGGACGAAGAACTTAAAGAGGCCAAAGCCTTTGTTGCTAAAAATAATTTCTCTCTCACATTTCTTTGGGACCCCAAAAAGGCTGTCGCCAAAAGTTTAGAGCTCAAAGCGATTCCAACAACTCTGCTTGTTGATAAAAGCGGAAAAATAATTTACCAAGAGCGGGGATTTTCAGAGTCTTCAAAAGCAAAACTAGAAGCTCAAATCCAAAAGACTCTGAAGAAATAACCCTCTCCTTGCCTTTAACCAAACTCTCTTTTAGCATCGATCTATGCTTCGCTTTATATACCTTTTGTTTGCTTTCACTCTTAGTCTTACGTGTACGCTCACGGCCTCAGCGAAGATCTATAAAAAAGGAAACACCCGAGATATCTCAAAAATCACAACTCCCCTTGTCTGTTTAGCGGGGGGTGCTAGTGACGATCTTTGGGTGGAGGGCTGGAGGGCTCTCTTACACGCTTCCGGCGGAGGCGATGTAGTGATTATCCGAGCTGATGGCGACGTTGGAACCTATGAGTCTTGGATCTTTAACGACGAAAATCATCATGGCTTTCCGAAAGTAAATTCAGTGACAACACTGGCACTGACTCACCGAGAAGAGGCTTTTCTTCCGCAGGCTGCCGAAGCAGTTCGCCGTGCGGAGTTGATTTTTTTTGATGGGGGAGACCAGTCTGTTTACTTGCAATACCTCCAAGGATCCCCTCTCGAAGCCGCCCTTGAGTATGCACTGCACTCCCGCAAAACACCGATGGGTGGGACCAGCGCGGGCATGGCGATTTTGGGAGGCATTGACTTTACGGCCAAATACAATCCGACTGTGGATGCCACCCTGGTCACCTCAGAGCTCGCAATGATAATGCCCACCGCGAAATATGTGGATTTGAATCGACAAACCTTGAGCCCGCCTTACTTGGAGCAAGTGGTAACGGACACTCACTTCGCTGAACGACAGCGCCAGGGGCGACTGCTCAGCTTTATGGCCCGGGCGGTGTACAATCATTATGCCGATGTAAATGCTCTCAATGTTAAAGGAATTGGCGCCGACGAGGGCTCTGCCTACTGCTACAACACCACAACAGGTCAGGGCAAAGTTTACGGCACGGGGCAGGTGCACTTTTTGATTGGCAATACCCAAATCGAAAGGATTTTAGCGGATCATTCTTTGGATTGGTTCGGACAGGGCCGCGCCGTTAAAGTGTACTCTATTCATGGCTCGCACGCACCTGCGGCCTCCTTTGATGTCTCGAGCTGGAGAGGCACTGGCGGCGAAGAAAAATACTGGTATGTCGATGGCTCGTCGCCATCAAGGCCGGTGTTTGGTGAGAGCAGGTAATAGTTTACGGAGCTATCGTAATCACAACATCACTGTTGCCGGAGCCGCCGCAGTTATATTCCCAACTGCAACCGCCATAGACTCTTGTCTCGCCCTGAGCTGTACGGTCCCATCTGACATAAAAAGTCGTATTTTTTGTACCCGCGATAGCAGAAGCGCCTTGAGCTTGCAAAGGAATAGTCTGCACTTCACCTTCAATAAGATGAAGCTCTCGAGGCATATCCGCTGCCGCCGATGCCGAGCAATTTCCCGAAGCTAGCTGGCGAGAAAGAATATTCAGAGTCTTGCCATCACTTAATAACTCCATCTCAATATTTTGCTGTGTGCGCGTACGCTGAGGAATTTTATTTTTCAAACGGCAGGCCGGCCCGTAAGCCAAATAATCTCCGCCGGTTTGAACAGAAGCAGAATAGATGCTTGCATAAGAAAAAGAAGCCATCGAAGCGAGTAAAAAACAAAAAGCAATTCTCATAAAAAACCTTTCGACAAGCGATATCTCAACAGACGTCATATAGGTACACTGGCAACTGGATCATATCAAGTAGATACCTGAGCGCCATTGCCCAGAAAGTCAAACAAGAATGCATCGATTTGAGATAACGTCTTAGAATGACTCATTTATCAACAAAATTCCATTAAACATTTAAGCCAAAAGTGCCGAAGAGATTTCTAACGGAGATGTTTGAATTTTATTTAGGACGTTGCTGCCAGTTCTCGCTCTTTTGAGCACAATGTGGTTTGCGCCAAGGGCGCAAGCGGCGCCCTATACATTTAATGTCGACGGAGTCATCACCAATAGCGCCGGAGTTCCTCTTGAAACTGCGGCCGTGACCTTTAGGGTCGAAATTAAAAATTCTACCGAGACTTGTGTTTTATACCGCGAAGATCAGGTCGTGAATATGACTGGATCGAATGGTTACTTCTCGATCGCCATCGGAAAAACCTCCAACCTTGTTG
>JAMIQD010000204.1:0-4391 GCA_035914755.1 Pseudobdellovibrionaceae bacterium
GACATTAACACCAAGATGACGAGCTACCCACATACCCAATGGATGCTGGGACAGCTGACAGCAAAGCTCACTCGTATTTCAAATACTCCACTTGAAGAAAACAAATTGGCTGAGAAGCAACGCCCTCTTTCGGCGCAAGAAAAGCCCTTTAAACTTCCGGGAGAGCTCTTCATTTCGATGGCACCCGATGTGGGTACATCCACAAATCTTAATCCTGCAATGGACGGCAAAATATTTGGCGCCCCAGTTATCACGGATCTAGAAACCGAACTCGGCGTAAAAGATCACAAGCTTCCAGACCTGGTCCCTGGCGAAGAAGTATCGGATCGATTTTTGCGTTTTGAAATCGCTGAAGGAAACGTCATGTCCTGCGTGGGGGCCTTTGGACGCATGCGTGACACCCTCGGAATACCACTCATTCCTTTAATGACAGTTTACGACTTCTTTATCAAACGCGCCCTCGATCAATACTTCTATAATCTTTACTGGAAGAGTTCATTCATCTGTGTCGGAACTCCATCAGGCGTCACTCTGTCTCCAGAAGGCGCACAGCATGGTTGGAAGTCTGATATTCAAATTCCAAATCAAATCACCTGGGAACCTTATTTTTGCCAGGAACTAGATTGGATCCTCTGCGATACGATCAAGCGTCATGTTTTGAACAATAACGCAGGCCGAACCGGAACTCTTTTGCGTCTTGTTACTCGCGGTGCTGAACAAAAAGACATGCTTCATTATTTGAAGAAGCAGCTTCGTTTTAAATCCAGCGCAGAAGGCCAACTGATGCGCGCTGAATTTCCAGTTGCTGGCGGCGTGAATGAAGAAGAAATTAACACCGTCGACGAAATGCAAATCCTTAGACAGGTTCGAGAAGAGGTCCTTCAAGGAGCCTATTACCTCATCGATTATCGTGGTTACTCTGGGTATGATCCAGGAGATAATGTCGTCAATGTTTTTGCAATGGGCTCTCTCACTTCCGAGGCTATAAAGGCCTCAGAAATGCTCTTGGGACATGGAATTTACGCGAACGTCATCGTTGTGACTTCACCAGATCTCTTAGCTGGCATTCAAGCTCATGAAAATGATTATTCATATTTGAAGCACGGATTGGGCATTAACTCAGATCTGTACTTAAGAAAAGCCGAAGAGGTTTCTGCCGGTGATCTTATCACCGTTGCTGGCAAACGAATTCCAGTGGTCAGCGTCCACGATGGCGAGCCTGGGTTGCTCGACAATATCGGATCGGTCATTGGAGTTCGCCAAGAATCTTGCGCGGTCAGAAAACACTCTAAATGCGGGCGTCCATCAGAAATCTACGCCTTCCACGGCATAGATGCTGGGAGCGTTTTTGAGGCCTGCGGCAAAGTCTTGGCAGAAACAGCTCTGGAGCAAGTGATTGTAAAGGACTCAACCCTTGAACACATGCAAAACACAGGAAAAACGGCAACGCATTGGACAGAACTTTGGCCTTCTAAAAACCCTGTGAACAGGCATTAGAACAAAAGATGACGACTACAAACCCGCTGCCTTACGAAGGACGTCTTTTTAAGACAAGAAATAAAAAGTTTGAAGAAACTATTTTGTTTGTTCCCTTCTTTGGAGCGGCTCAACGCGAGCTTGCTCGCCATGTAAAGTTCGTGACCGATTTAGGATTTGACGCCGTAACCTTTGATCTCGAAAAAACTCCTGTCTTGATGGATTTTTCTAAGGGGCCCCTCACTCCTCTCAAAAAATGGAAAGAGCTGGCTTCACTATTAAAGATCCCAATCAGCTCTCAAAGTAAATTTGGCCTCAAGCATATTTATGCCGATCAAATTGAAAATATGCTGAACCTAATTCCAGGAAAAAAAATCGTCTTCTCTTTTTCAAACCCAAGTGGCGCCGCACTCGAAGCCCTTGCTCGCCGCCATTGTGTCGATGTTGTAGGCCTTCTTTGTGATAGCGGGCCTTCTGGAAAATTTGTTGATTCTTTTTTCAATCTCGCCAAGCAGGAATGGAAAATCCAATTTCTACCTTTGACCTTTTCAATGGCCCCAATTTTATCTCTTCTCTGGAGTCCCCATCTTCACAAAGATATCCACACTCACCTTGAGACTTTCCCGCAGGGGTTTAAAATACTTTCGATTCGAGGCTGGAAAGACCCTCTCATTCCACCTAATCACATCGATGCTGTATTTGAACCACATAAAAATATAGACTGGAGAAAGCTCAGCTTACCCGAGGCCGGGCATCTCACCGGACTTCGAGACTTTCGCGCCGACTATGCACCGATTGTTGAAAACTTTTTAAAAGAAATTGCTAAAACATCTTAACGGCAAAGAACATGCCCTCTTTGGTCGGCAGAATCACACTGTCATACAAGGTCGGATCTGAAAGTCGTTTGTTGAAGTTCTTCATCACTGCAACCTGTTTCTCACTGAAGTTCTTGCTCTGCCCATCGAGAGCTCCCCAGACTGCTCCACTTAAGAAAACATTGTCCGCAATAATAAGTCCGCCAGGGCGAACATTTTTTTCTGCCCAAGCAAGATAATCACCATACGCAGCTTTATTGCCATCGATAAAAACTCCATCAAAAGGACCGCTGACCTTAAGACTTTCAAGAGTGAAACGGGCGTCGCCTACGATCACATGAATATTTTTACCCGAAGGATGTTCAGCAATCGCTTCCATAGCTTTTTTGGCGTGGAGGTCTGTCTTTTCGAGTGTCCAGAGCTCTCCCTCTCCTCCCATTCCTTCGATAATGTACTGAGCAGATAGGCCAGTTAATGTCCCGATCTCCACAAACTTACGGCACTCATGCATCCTGACTAAAAATGCAAGAAGATGGCCCTCAGAAGGAGATAAGCAAATTTTTCCGAGCCCCAACTCTTCAGCGAAGGTTCGTGACTTTCGTTTGCTAAGGGCTTCGCCGGATGCCAGAGATTCAATATAGGCCTGAGCCTGAGGTATTTCGATACGCATAAGACAGAATTAGCACAAGCTTGACCGATGTCCCATGAAAAACTTAAGGTAGTGCGATGACTTGGCCTCTTCTTATTTTTGATCTTGATGGCACTTTAATTGACTCGGCAGAAGACATTGCTTCAGCCCTCAATAAAACCCTCGAAGCCTATGGAAAGCCCACGCTTCCCCGTGAAGTGATTGTGGCCCATATCGGCGAAGGTCTTCGCAAGCTTCTGGCGGACTTCTTTCCGGAGCACCAAAATAGTCCACAAGCTTATGCCCCCATCGAAGAGCTCTTTCTGCGGGTTTACGAAGAGGAAATGTACAAAACAACTCGCCCATATCCTGGAGCCCTTGAGTTCTTACAAGATTACCCGGGTCCGCTTGGCGTGGTCACAAATAAAAACGAGGGCCCCGCTCGTAAAATTCTGCGACATCTTGGTTTGGAGACTCTCCCTTGGATCGCGGTCTTTGGTGCCGACACCCTGCCTGAACGCAAGCCCCATCCTCTCCCCCTCCTTGAAATGATGAGACGCGCCGGGCGAGGACCCGAGGGGACCTTTATGATTGGCGATGGGACTCCCGATATGAAAGCAGCACAAAGCGCCGGGGTCCCGGCTATCGCTATTGAATTTGGCTACACGAAGTCAGATATTTTACGAAAATTTGCCCCCACGGCCATGCTAAAGAGCTATGCCGAGCTCCATAATCTGATCCAAGAATTGATTAATCGTTGATGCAAAGCTGCAGGCCCTGTATAAGTTGGGGGGCTTAAGGCGGGAGAAATAAAACCGTGAGTGATACTCTTCTTGAAGTTAAAAATCTGAAAACACGTTTTAATACCGATGACGGAACCTTCTTTGCCGTTGACGACGTTAGCTTTAGCGTCAAAAGAGGGCAAACCATTGGGATCGTTGGCGAATCTGGCTGCGGCAAGTCGGTAACTTCTTTGTCAATTATGCGCCTAATTCAATCCCCAGGCAAAATTGAGTCCGGAGAAATTTTCTTTAACAACAAGAACCTTTTGACCTGCTCCGAAGAAGATATGCGGCACGTTCGCGGCAACGAGATTGCCATGATCTTTCAAGAGCCCATGACCTCTTTGAATCCGGTTTACACCTGTGGAAACCAAATTTCTGAAGCCATTGCCGTTCATTATCCCAAGTTGTCGGCGGCCGAGGTCAAGGACCGTGCTATTGAAATGCTTCGCAAAGTTGGAATTCCCGCTCCAGAAAAGCGTTACAATGAATACCCTCACCAACTTTCTGGGGGAATGCGCCAACGTGTGATGATTGCGATGGCTATCAGTTGCAATCCAAAGTTGCTTATTGCGGATGAACCGACGACGGCTCTTGATGTGACTATTCAAGCTCAAATCTTGGATCTCATGCGCAAGCTGCAAAAAGACTTTAATGCCGGAATGATTTTGATCACCCATGATCTCGGTG
>JAMIQD010000205.1:0-3720 GCA_035914755.1 Pseudobdellovibrionaceae bacterium
AATGATGCAATACGTGCAAACACTATTGCAGCCATCCTGAATTTTTAAAAAAGTTCGGGTGTGAGATTTCTCAACCCCGCCCCCCATTTCAAGATCCTCTTTTTTAAAGATATTCGATCGAAAAACCTTTTCTGTTAACTCTCCATTAAAATACTTCTTTAAAAGCTCAGGTAGCTGCCCCTTGTGAGAATTCGCAACTACCAAGTCCGCCCCTGGAAGATGTTCAAAGGCCCCCGTATCCACTTGAGCTGCGCAGCCCGTGACCACCACTGTACAAAAAGGATCACGAACTTTGAGCCTGCGAATACATCTGACGGCCTCTTTTGTGGCCTCCGCTGTCACTGCGCAAGTATTTAACACATGAATACGAGGCTCCCCCTCAATATTCATAAAGCCGTTGTTGTGCATGTTTTTTTGCAGCAAGCCGGTATCGTATGTGTTTACTTTGCAGCCGAACGTATGAACCTTAAATTGATTTGAGTTATTTAAAGCGTGATCCATCCGCCCCCTACTAATTCTTTTCCGCGATAAAAGACTGCCGCTTGCCCCGGAGTCACTGCTCGTTGCGGCTCTTTAAATTTTAATTTAAACCCGGTTTCAGTTTTGAAAATCTGAGCGGAGTTCCCTTTTGTTGAATATCTAATTTTAACATCCATCACCTCCCCATCGGTGACTGGCGACAATAGCTTTGGTTCGATCACGTCAACTTCATCTGCATAGAGGTACTTTTCGTCTCCCACCCACACCGTATTGTCTTTAGAATCAATTTTTATAACAAAGAGCTTTTCATGATGATCAAGTCCTAAGCCCTTTCCTTGTCCAATCGTAAAACTATGGATACCCGCATGTGGCCCCATCACTTCCGCATTCGGATAACGCTTAATAAGTCCCTTTTTGGTCTCAAGAACTTTCTTATCTACCTGTGAGGCTATGAAACTGTCGTAACCCATGTTGCCAACAAAGCAAATTCCCACCGAGTCTTTTTTGCGAGCATTAAGTAACCCCACTCGTTCTGCATAGGCCCGCACTTCAGGCTTTTTCATATGACCAATTGGAAACAATAATTTCGGCACAATTTCTGGATCAATCGTAAACAAAAAATACGTCTGATCTTTCCAATCATCTGTGCTCGTCTCAATGTGCGCCTGGCCTTCAGCGTTCGTAACAACTTGCGCGTAATGCCCGGTCGCTAAATAATCGCAATCGAGTTCTTTCATCTTTCGAACCAAATGGTCAAATTTCAAATAGGTATTACAGTTCACGCAAGGCAAAGGAGTTTGCCCCTCGAGGTAGGACTTTAGAAATGGATCAATGACCGCCGCCCGAAACTTAGCCTCACAATTGATAACATAAAATGGAATTCCAATTCGATCGGCAACATCCCTAGCGTCGTCAACGTCAATACTTGAGCAACAGGTTCCATTTCCTTCTTCAATATCACAGCTACTGTAGTCCCAGACCTGCATTGTAGCACCAACCACTTCGTAGCCCTGCTCCACCAAAAGAGCTGCAGCAACGGAGCTGTCCACTCCCCCACTCATTGCAACAAGAACTCGTCCTTTAGACATAGGTAGAAACTCCTGATTCTGCCTCAATGGCTCGCAGTCTCTCCACAACAGCTTTAAGAGTGTCGACAAAGTGGTTGACCTCATCAAGAGTGCTCGACCAACCGAGACTGAGACGCAAACTGCTCTGCGCTTCGGCGCGAGAGAGGCCCATTGAAATTAAAGTTGGACTCGGCTCAGGATTTCCACTACTGCAAGCCGCCCCGGTACTCACCGCATACCCCTTGATATCTAAATTCATAAGCAGAGTTTCTCCGTCAACGCCAGGAACCACTAAACTTGAGGTGTTGGGCAATCGAGAAGATTCCTTTGCCGTCACCAGGATGCCAGGTATTTCATTGATGATTCGAGACTCCATATGATCTCTCAAAGCAAGAACTTCAGTCTCTCGCGTTGGCACCTCAGAGAGTTTATCAGCAACCACACCGAGGCAAGCTATTCCAAGAACATTTTCAGTGCCGCCTCGGCGATGACGCTCTTGGCCTCCCCCCAGAATCTGCGGCGTAAACGAAGCACTCTTTTTGCAGAACAAAAATCCACTTCCTTTGATAGAGTAAAACTTATGTCCAGAAAAGGAGGCGAAATCGACCCCAAGATCGAGTAAATCCAAAGGAAGTTTTCCAAACATCTGCACGGCATCCGTGTGAAATAAAACCCCTTTACTGTGAGCCATCTGGGCCATTTTTTTTATCGGAAAAAGAGTTCCCGTTTCATTATTAGCTGACATCACAGACACAAGGGCCGTTTTTTCACTGAGATGGGAGGCAAAAAAATCCAAGTCGATTTCTCCCTGGCGGTTCACCGGGATGATATCCAAACGGGCCCCGAGTGACTTTAAATAAAACATCGTTTTAAGAACACTCGGGTGCTCCACCGCAGAACACATATAGTGATTGCGAGCGGAATTATTTTGGTAAAAATCAAAGACCCCTTTGATGGCCGTGTTATTGGACTCAGAACCGCCTGATGTGAATACGATTTCAAGAGGATGACATCCAATATTTCGCGCCAATAAACTGCGTGTTTCTCGTAAAATATTTTTGGGCTCGCGTCCCGCGCTATGAATCGAACTGGGATTCCCCCAAGCATGCAAAAAATCTGGAATTTTTTGTCTAACTTCTTCACACACCGGAGTGGTGGCATTGTAGTCGAAATAGTAGAGATCTTTTCTGTAAATCATGCGTGCCGCACCCTACCACAAAACTGAAATTCTTGAAACTATTTAACATCTTAAGAATAAACAGCCTTTAGCCGAGAAAACTCTATCCCCTTTTGCGGAGTAAAAATTACATATCTGCACCTCTGCTCAATTTAAAAACTAGACCACAATCTGACAGGTTCAACTATAAACCCTTAAGGAATCTGACCACTTACGCCGATAGTAGTGAAGATGACAAAGGCAGCGTGGCAGCTACATTTTAAAAATAAGATTACAGATGCTGAAAATCTTTACTCCCAGGGAGCGACAGATGTCTCTCTACTTCTGTTTTGTTTACGGGCAAAAATGCTCTCTGCTACTGAGTATTTGCACTGGGCAGGCAATCATTACCAGGTACCAGTTCTATCAAAAGACTTTTTTATTCAAAGCCCCCCCTCTCCGTCCCTGTTAAAAAAATTCCAAGATCAATACCCATGGTCACAAGAATTTTTACCTATTGCTGAATGGGACGGCCTACCTGTGATTGCAGGTCTGCAGCTTCCAGACTCCATGAACTTTCCGGCAATTTTTGTTCTGGCCTCCCATGAAGACCTCGAAAATACCTGGACAGCCTATAAATCTAGTAAAAAATCAGAAACTTCTGATTTCTCAGAGATGACTGCCTTTGCTGCCACTGTGATTGCGGCAAAACCTGATCAGGATCTTTTTGGCGAGGACGGAGAACTGATTCTCAAAGATGATTCCGCTGAAAACTCAGAATCCAGCGAAGACGAATCTAGCTCCGAAGAATCCCACGAGTCACAAGATGCTTCGGAAGAAAATTCTGAAGAAATTCCAGATGGCCTTTTCGGCGATTCTATTGCTAGCGGTGTTCCAGCTCCGACGCTTAGCTTCGGAGGCCTCAGCGCTAAAATGATTGAACCCGCAGTTGAGCCCGCAGTCGAACCTGTGATGGTGGAAGAGAACTCTGTGGTCGAACTACCGCCGCTCGAGGCT
>JAMIQD010000206.1:0-1797 GCA_035914755.1 Pseudobdellovibrionaceae bacterium
ATGATGAGGCAAAGGAAAATTTGCAACAATTGCTATTGACTAATAATCAATTGAATGCTCTTCAGTACATGAAAAATTTTACTGATTTTAACGATTTAGTAACTAAAAGTTCTTTAGGGGAGGATGGATTAAAACGGCAAGTTTTGGGTGTGATAGAGATTGATCGCTCATCGCAAAAACAGGCATCCATTAGACAGGTAGTTCAAAAACGACATGCGCCAGAAAAGCAGGCTCGTAGAGGAGTTAGTTTATAAAGCTCATTCGCCCTTTCTCGCAAGGCAAGGGCGTAACTTAAAATGGAGGTTATATGAAGCGTCCGAGTACGGCACTTACCACCTTAACAATTATTGGTATCTTGACCTTATTGTCTGGCTGCGTTGAGCTGGAACGATCAGTTGTGAATAATCAAATAGCTACGCCACCACCATCAGAAATTATGGATTCTTTGCCGCAAATTTGCCAAGCGGCAAAGGATAATAGGGTAAGTGCTAACGATTTTTACAACAATAAAGGTCTCTCAGTCAGCGGAAACGTGATGTCAATTAATGAAGGCTTTAAACCTCGATACAGGGTCTACCTTAAAGCCGGAAATATACACGTTCATGCAGGCACCGAAAATCAAGTCAATGTCAAACAATTAACAGTCGGGAGAAAGGCAACAGTCGTTGGCACTATTACAGACGTTTCATATGACTATCAGGGCTGTTCCATTGCATTGAAAGATGCAAGTTTTTGAATAGGTAAGCGTTGAATCTCGGAAGAGCATTTGCCGCTCGATGTCATCAAGCGGCCCCCCTTTTGTCGCGAAGTACCGTCCCGAAACAAAAGGGGGGCGTTGCGCCCCTAATGGGTGAGTTTAAACAAACGACAGAAAAGTCCCACAAGCCTTTAAATCTGAGAAGGGACCAGGACCACTTGCGGGAGTATACCTCTTGCACACCGATTGTCAGCAGATCGCCTTTGCTGGGCATCTTTTTTTCTTCTGGCGGCCTTTTTAACGGTTTTTTGGTTTGTCTATTACTCACACGAGCAAGTGGTCGATTTGGCGGGTTCGACACCTCCCCAAAATCAAGGTTAGAAACTGTGTTGAAATTTGGGAGGTCGAAAATTCGCTAAAAACCTTGCCAATGGCGTATTTATGCAAAATCCTATAGGACTTTTGTGTCGTTTGTTTAAGTGTACCCAACTTTTGTATTAAAAAAGCATTCACACCTAAGGAAACAGACTAGCTACAATCAGCCTTACGAAGTTCCATCCATCCGTTTAGTCACAATTCCTATTTGCTCTTTTGATGGTCGGCTACTTGCCCATCCTTCAGCAAATCCTACGCTTTCGGATCGAGGACGCTGATCTTTCGGTAGGTCATGGATTCGGATTCGCGCGGGGAGCGCAGCTCCTTCCCCAACAAAAATGGCTTCTTGTTGCCCAAGAGCAGGGAGCACCCGCGTCATCCCGGACAAACCATCGGGCAGAAAGCGGGAAACATGTTGCTGATCGGCAGAGTTGGTCAAACGCAACACGAGCCAGGTACCGCACTGCGAAATCACCGTGCTTTCAATATCGGCGGGTCGCTGGCTCACAAGCATCAGGCCTATCCCATATTTACGTCCTTCGCGAGCTATCCGTTTAATCGCATTCTGAGCTGCGGCGTATTCCGCTTCTCCCTTGTCAGGCACATATCTGTGAGCCTCTTCACACACTAAAAGAATCGGATCGTTTTTGCGCTCGGATTGGGTCTGGTAAAGCTTATATTGGAAGAGAAGACGGGCAAGCATCGCCGCCAACGGCCCAGCGACC
>JAMIQD010000207.1:0-15066 GCA_035914755.1 Pseudobdellovibrionaceae bacterium
GTTGGCAGGACGGTTTGGGCCCCGCCGGCCCCGACTGAACCACCCGAGTATGCGGAGGCCCCGCTGGGGGCGTTGACCAGAGTCATGCCGGTCGTTGCGTCCGCACCGAAACCAGTTCTGGCCAATGAAACCAATATAATTATTAAACTTGAAAAAATTGTCCGCGAAACTTCCACTCAATCATGAGATCATGCTTGGAACTTGATGTCAAAAATATGCTCGGCGATTTGCATCCCATTTAAGGCCGCCCCCTTACGAATATTGTCTGAAACAACCCACATCAGCCATAAACAAGGGTTTTCTGGATCGCGATGAACCCTTCCAACGTAGACAGGATCTTCTCCTGACACGTTGCGCGCTGTGGGATAGTGTGAGCTGCCGACATCATCCTGAACAACGACTCCCTTGGCCTCTCGCAATGCTTGCAAAACCTGCTCACGGCTGACCTCTTTTTTGAGGGTCACCCAAACCGCCTCGCTATGAGAGTTGAGGGCGGGGATTCGCACTGTGAACGCCGAAACTTTGAGTTGTGGAAGATTTAGAATCTTGCGGGTCTCTTTCATGATCTTCACTTCTTCGCTGCAAAACCCCTCGCTATCGAAGCTTCCAATCTGAGGAATCGCATTGAATAAAATGGGATGAGGAAACACCGAAGAGGAGGGCTCTGCATTTTGGTAGTCTGCCGTTTGTGCGAGCAACTCATCATAACCCGCAATACCCGCACCACTCACAGCTTGGTAAGAGGCCACGCGTACTTCTTCGAGACCAAACCTCTCAGCAAGTGGCTTCAAAGCCACGACCAACTGAATGGTCGAGCAATTTGGATTTGCAATTACCTGCGGCGCAGACTTCGAACTCACGAGGTGGCTATTCACTTCGGGAACAATCAAGTGTTTAGACAAATCCATTCTAAAGGCTGCAGAGTTATCCACAGCAAAAGCTCCGGCGCGCACAGCCTCTGGAGCCCACTCTTTACTGATATCGTCTCCGGAAGAGAAAAAAACCAAATCCAAACCATCAAAGCAGCCGGGCTTGAGAACTTGAACGGTCCAATCTTGACCTTGAACATGAATCTGCTTTCCGGCCGAAGCCTCGCTCGCAAAAGGGCGAAGCTCAGAAAACGGAAATTTTCTTTCTTCCATCAGGTTCATAAATGTCTGCCCGACCATGCCAGTCGCGCCGACCACACCGACTTTAAGTTTTTTTGCCATTTACAGAAGCTCCTGAATTTGTAACCTCATCGATTTCCTCAACAAGGTCATCTTCATTCATCTGTGCCGGAGCATAAACACTCGGGCGGATTTTTCGAGCATTTTTTCCCAGCTTAAATACACCGAAGACGGCGCCGAGAATTGCGTAGCCAATAAATAATACGAAGAGCATCACTTCGGGACGAAGAGCGACAACGACGATAACTCCCACTCCTAAAATTAAATAGCGAAAAGGCAAGCGCTCTTTGAGGTCCAAGTCCTTGAAACTGCGATAACGAAAGTTGCTCACCATGACAATAGCCAACAAGACTGTCATTGCCAGCAGACCCACGCTACCGAGGGCTTCAAGCTCAAGATCCTGAAAAGCTAAAATCGACGAGGCCACGATCCCTGCCGCCATCGGAATCGGCAATCCTTGAAAGTAATTTTTTTCAACTCGTGAAGACTGAACGTTGAAGCGTGCTAAACGGAGAGCTCCGCAGGTAACAAACAGAAAGCAGGCCACCCAGCCCACTCGCCCAAAAGGATGAAGTGCCCACTGAAAAAGCATCAAGCCGGGAGCAACTCCAAAACTGACTAAATCACACAATGAATCGTATTCGGCGCCAAACTTACTCGTCGAGCGTGTCAGCCGAGCCAAGCGACCATCCAAGAGGTCAAAAACGGCGGCAGCGACAATAGCATAAGCCGCCACAATAAATTGGGCTTTTAAAGCCTGTATAATAGCGAAAAATCCAAAGAAAAGATTTCCTGTTGTCATGAGGTTTGGCAGGACATAAATGTACATTGCCAATCTTCGACCCTCTACTGGTTCCGGCGAATTATAATCCACATTCATGTTTCAATTCCTTACTGGGCGGCAAATAAGCCAAAAAGAGTAAACAAAATATACAATCCCATGCTGCTCATGAGCGGAAGAGTGAAGTTATCATCTAATTTTCCGATAGGAACCAGCTCAGCAAGAGCTCCGATAAGGCCCGCCAACAAGCTGACGACCACAACTCGATCAAATTTGACGTTATAGTAAGTGAGAAAAAGAAAGGTACAGATCGCACAGGCAAAAAAGGCAGCCATAAAGCCCTGCACTGATTTGTGCCCAAAAATTTTATCTTTGCCGTATTTGATTCCTACAACTGAGGCAAGTGGGTCCGCAAAAGCTAAAAAAAGCAAAGTTAAAGCCACCACCGGACGAGGGAAGACGGCGACAACAATGGCAACTCCGCCCAACAGGTAAGTTGTTCCAGCAATCTTATGAACTTCGTGATTTCGCATAATGGGTTTAAAGGCGTGAACAATCCAATCATTGAAGGCAGGATACCGCAGCCTCAAAAAATCCACCGGAAAAAATATCAAAATAGAAGCGCCAAGAATAAGTGCTGAAACCATCTCCGTCATAAAAACATAAGCAAGAAACATCACGAAAACGCCTGTCATGTGCCAGATTTTGCGCTCCCAATGAATGTCAGATCGCTTTTTTAATTCCAAATTATGTAGGTTCTCCGTCAAGTTCTCCGCCATCACGGAGCAACATAAAATAGGCTGCGGCCAATGAGCAAATCTTAATTCAAAATTTTGTATGTTGCGCGTTAAGATTGTGTTTGAAATATAGAGTATCGGCTGATTGTCTGAGCCTAAATTGCGCCAGACTTGACATTTAATACGTACTCTTCTTGCTTCTCAGATGCAGGGGACTGATATTCGATGCGGATTTGATTGTCGCCTTCTTTGAGTTGAATCAGGTCTGTTTGATATTGCTTTCCGTCCAATAAAAAGACCGACGCTGTAAAGCCGTTCGTCTTATTGGTGACACTAATTTTTGCCGCCTGAGATTTTTTATTACAATCAAGCCCCTTAAACTGCACATAGGAACCCCGCACCCTAAAAATCTTAGACGCGTCACTCTGAGGGCACTTAAAATTATAGGTAATCAGATTGTCACCCAAAACGTTGTTCAATTCTTTGGCAGTGTCTTCGATCACAACAACTTTTTTCGGACTAAACCCGCGCGGTAGACTCGCTGGTTGTCGAGATTTTTGCTCTTGGGGGCGAAGCACCATCACGGGATCTTCTTGCCCATCTGGAGACAATAGCGACGCTAAAGTGGGCACTGCCACAATGGCCACAAGAAATGCGGTCGCGAAAAGATATTTCCAATCTGGATTTTGAATTCCCATACAGGAATAGATCGGCGGAATTTTGACGGGACTTTAGTTGTGTCATTTTGAGACTTGTACGTTAGGCCTTTAATCTCGAAGAAAATGAGAGCCTTAACTATTTTTTCTCGATAGAAATCGCAAACTTTTTTACGCCCGCAGTTTTGACAACATCCAGAAGCCCCACAACCTTGCCATGTGGAACATCTTTATCCGCAGAGATAATGGCCTGCACATCAGGATTTTTTGCGACTTCATCAAGAGCTCGTTGTCCGACGGCTTGTTCTTCAACGAAGGCACCATTCAAGTTAATACGTCCATCTGCAGTCAGAGCTATGTTTAGCTTGCTGGGGGCCGTCTGGTCTCCGCTCGCGGCCTTTGGCAAATTGACATTGATCGTCGGCTTGATAAACATCGGCGCCGTTACCATAAAAATAATCAACACCACAAGAATGATATCAACCAGTGGAACAACATTTATGTCCGCGATGGCTTCATTATCGAGATCCGCCTTTATTGCCATAACTACACGCCTTTTTTCTTAGCATAAGCTAAACAAAGTTCTTTTACGCTCTCTAGGCTTTGCATAATGGCGCGTACTTTTTTGCTGTAATAATTGTAGAAAATCACCGCTGGGATAGCGACAAAAAGGCCCGCCGCGGTGGCCACGAGGGCGAGAGAAATCCCCATCATCACCGTCTGTTGGCCCGCTTCGGGAGCACTCGCCAAGTCATTAAATGCCTTCATAATCCCAAGGACAGTTCCTAGCAAGCCAATGTAAGGAGCGTTTGATCCCACCGTTGCTAGAAATCCCAAAAACCTTTCGAGTTCAGGCTTCTCAGTTAATGAGAAGGTATTAAATAACTCCTCCAAGCCCTTACTGCCGCTGTCTTTCATGTGCTTCAAAGCATAACTGGCAGCCCGCCCTTCGAGAGTGTCAATTTCTTTAGAAATACCCTCAACATCTTCAACGCTATTGCTTTGTAAGGCCATCCGCACCCGCGCTCGAATTTTGTTTGAGCTCGAAGCCACTTTATTCAAAGCAAAAAATCTCTCAAGAATCATACCGACACTGAGAACGCTTAGAACAACCAATATCCAAAGAACAACCTGATCCGCGAGATGGGCGAAAGCAAAAATTTTGTCTGTAAGCATGAAGGGTCCTTTCTTTGACTCTCAGGTAAGATTGGATCATTATCTCTAAATCCAATGAGAGCGGTCAAGGCATCCTCAATTTTTATAGTTTTGCTGGCACTAGCAACAAGTCTAGTCCAGTCGTCATGTCAACCTCTCGCGAAACCATCTGTCTTGGTTATCGCGGTGGATGATTTGAGTGTTCTAGACATGCTTTGCAATGACGACACGCCTTACTCCCATCAGTCTGGGATTGAAATTCTGTGCAAGGAGTCGGTGCGTTTCACGCATGCTTTCAACGTCTCACCGATGAGTGTTCCCACGCTAGCGAGTATTTTAACTGGCCTCTATCCAGCACAACATCATATTCGAAATAACGGTGGTCCGGGTCTGAACCCACAGTTTGTCACTGTCGCTGAAAAAGCTTTGGCGGCAAAATATCGCACTGCTTTTTTTTCGGGAGGACCTCCTGTTTGGAGAAAATCAGGCCTAAATCAGGGATTTGAGCTTTTTGATGACATGATTGTTCTCGCTCGTCAGACCCTTTATCGTAACTTTGCAAAAACATCCCTTCAATTCTTGCAGTGGCTAAAAAACGATGTCAGCACCTCCTCTCCATTTTTTGCAATGATCTATGTCCCCGACTTGATTTTTACGAACACCGTCACCATCAATGAACTGGGCGAAGCTCGCAACCTTTCGCACGAAAGTCAGCTCGACGAATTCGACAACAATCTTTTTAACTTAATCAAAGAATTAAAACACCAGAATCGCTGGAATCAAACAACCCTAGTACTCGTTGGCCTGAATGGACACACTGATGATGATCGACCTGGCGAGCTAAGTCCCAGCAATCTGCACAGCGAAAACACCCAAGTTGCTTTGTTTATCAAGCCACAACAAAAAGTTCGAGATATGGCCCTGCAATGGAAAATTGATCGAAACGTAAGCTTAGTTGACTTGGGAGAAACTCTTTTTTCTCTTATAGAGATATCTGAAAATCCGAATACCACCTCGACGATATTTCCAAGTTATTCATTGATCAACGTCTTGCGCCAACCGCAACCCGACTGGCCCGAAAACCGATTGATTCTTTTGGAGTCCGACTGGGCCCGCTGGCGGGGATTTAGCAATCGCCGAAATGCAGTGCTCAACCAACACACCCTCTTCATAAACGACGAAACTCAAAAAATTTTCAACACATTGACGGATCGATTCGAAACCAATCCCATTCACAATTACGAAATTTCAACCGGCGAAAGACAAAGAGCCCAACAAGCCTTAAATGAGATTGGAGCCGAGCCATGGCAGGGCCTCAAAAAAGAAACTCTTCGAAAGTATTCTCCTGCCTTCTACAGATGGCTCAGAAGTCATCAGAAAAGCTCTCTGCTAAAAGACTTGCAAGTAAAAATCCAAGGACCAAACCCGGATCTGGAGCTCGTTAACTGGAGCGCTCTTCTTTCTTTCGACATTAAAGATTGGAACACCTTGCGGAGTCTTGGCGTTAAGTTCCAACAACCTTTTTGGCAGTATGTAGCAGAAAAAAATGACGCCGTCGGTACAAAGATTCTCTTTTCGTATCTACAAGATCCCTGTCTGCGCCTCATTGAAATCCCCAAAATCGAATCGGCAGACATGAAAGCCTGCGACGATCGTCTCTTTTTAGATTTTATTGATTGGCAACGAGCAGAATTGCGAGGCCTTTCTAAGAGTGTTCAAAAACGGCGCTTTGAACAAGCCTATTTATACGCCTTGATCGACCAAGAAATTCAGGAAGCTGCACTCGCGACCACTTTGATATGGGATCTACCCCCCGCAAAACCTCTGAAACCGCGCCTTACGGACCTGCTACTCAGCTTACCCGAATATCAAAAACTAAAGACAAATCTCTACAGGGTGCT
The DNA here is from genome assembly GCA_035914755.1 of Pseudobdellovibrionaceae bacterium. GTDB lineage: Bacteria > Bdellovibrionota > Bdellovibrionia > Bdellovibrionales > Bdellovibrionaceae > JACMRP01. The sequence goes on from JAMIQD010000207.1 coordinate 6,400, forward strand.
GCAAAATAGTTCGCAATGGCAGGAAAGCGAAGATTAACGCTCGCCCTCAAAATCAACGAGACCAATCCAAAGTGGGGATTCTGGATTTTTTCTGATAATATTTTGGGTCATCTGAAGAAGCGACCCTCCAGCTGAAGTGCCATTCCAAATAGCTTCTGGCCAGAATGCGCCCGAATAGAGGATTAAGCGATCTCCCGCTTCTATACGAAAATCGCCGCAACGAATGTTCAAACTAGAATCGATGCCCATTAACTCACGAGGAAGTGGTGCGAACAGCTGCCCAAGCTCAAAACAGGCCTCATAACTAGTGGCGATTGGCGCCAACCCAAATCCCGCTTTTTCAATTAGTAAATAGGGGGCTCCCACCTGAGCAAATGCAATTTTATTTTCTTTTCGATATAAGATGAGCGTCTCTAACCCCGCGGTGTATTCGCCGCGATTTTCGGATCGATAGAGAGATTCATTGGAAATTAAAGTGGCCACCCGTAAATAGTTAGCCTCATCAGATAAACAGGTCATAAATTCAAAAGGAGATGTCACCTCGACATCTGCCGCCGCTGCCTGCACGTATTTGGCGATATCTTCATTCACTTTACTTGCAAGTCCTGGGTCCGCCCACGAAGTAGATATAATTAACAAAGAGCCGTCGGGCTCCGCATATATTGTCGGCCGTGGGCGTAGATTTTTTGCGGAATAGGAACGCTCCTCTAGCTTCATCAAAGTGCCCCATACTTTTTTAATTTAATTTTGGCCTTGGAATAATACTCGCCGTCAGGAATATCGAGATCCATGATTTTTTTCCATTTATCTTTTGCGCCTGGGCGATTTTCGCCTCCTTCGACATTGCCATAACTTTCTTCAAGGACTCCTTCTTGATAGAGCACCATCATTTGCTTTCTAAGCTCCAAAACATAGCGATCGATTTTTTCTTTTGTGGGCTCATTTTCTGGGTCAATTTCTAATGACTTTCTCAACGACAAAATCGCATCCCTTATTTTTTGATCTTTATAGGCCTGATCTGCCTCTGCCTCTAGTTTGCTTGTCTTCTGCTTCAAGGTTTTCTGAATCAAAGTCACTTGTCGGCGAGCCTGACTCTTGACGGAGTTTGGATCCGGTAGCGCAGAAGATATCACCGCTTGATATTCCTTTACCGCCCGTAAATATTGATTTTCGCCAAAACTTGTCTCAGCTTTGTTGAATAAATTCTTCAGCTTCTGCACCTGCGATTGATACTCTTGCTTCTGCATTTCTTTGGTTTGCTTGTTAGCCATCAACTGATCCACCTGCTGACGAAGCTCCATGATTGCAGGATGCTCTGGCATCAATGAAAGCGCCGAGCTTAGACAGTCTTCGAGTTTTGCCATCGTGTAGTCTGGATTAAGCTGCGCCTTGCATTCAACAACCTTGGCCTGCACTTTTTCTTCCATTTCAACTTTTGCTTTTTCCAAATCCTCTTGTCGTTTTTTTTGCGCTTGTATTTCTAGCGCCTCGTTAGCAAGGCGTTCAATATCTTTGCTGTCTTCGTACTCTGGGACTAGTTCGTAAATTTTTGCAATTTCAGCTTTCGCCAACTCATACTTACCTTGCATATAAAGATTTTTAGAAAGCTGATAAGTCTGCTTTACTAAAATCTGCTTTTCCATAGGCAGCTTGTTAAAAACCTCTTGTGGTTTTGTCTGAATCCCTGGGCCCGGAGTCGGAGCGAGCCCCGTTCCTTGATCGCTAAAAATATAAGCCAGCACAAGAAGAACCACGGCCCCCACGATCAACTTTATTCGGTGCTTTTCGAAATCAAACTTTTTACTTTCTGGCTCAGCACCCGGCATCCCCGCTCCGGCGCCGTGCATGCCAGGAAGGTACTGCTGTCCTGGCATTTGCATCATTATTGGCGGCTGCGCGTATTGGTTTTGTTGTGGAACCAGGTCATTGCTCATCGGGACCAGTGGCCCAGGGCCAGCAGAGTTAACCAACTCCAGACGCGACTTAAAATCAGGATCGTGAAGCTCGAAATATAGATAATTATCTAAAACGCTGATAGCATCACTGCTCTTTATTGGCATGGGCTCTGTCGGAGAAACGGGATTTCCGTTGAGGAGCGTTCCGTTCACACTGCCGAGGTCCATGATGACAAACTGTGGCCCCAGACGACGAATCTCAAACTGCCTTCGACTCACGCGTTGATCGCGAATAACAATATCGCAAGATGCATCACGCCCGGCCACCCAGAGGTCGCCCCCCTCAAGCTTAAACATTTCTTTTATATCACCAGAGGAGTCGACCACTTTGACATAAGGGACCGTGTTGGCCGAGTTAATAAACGTCTTATCAACACTTTCACCGCCATCACCATCGGCTCCGACGAATAGTTCAGGAGACTTTTCTCGAGAGCCTGCGACGAGGGATGTTTCAATATCACTATATTCAAATTCGTAACTACAGAGTAAAAATGTTTTTTTGCTATCCAATAGGAGAGTTTGGACCTCTTGCCCTTCGAAAATAACAGCGCCAAAACGAGATATGACATCGAGCTGCCAGTGGGTTCCATTAAAGCTTAGTTTAAAATGCTCGCGCGAGATCCCTTTCTCATTCTGAAGAACGATATCGCAGTCTTCTCTACGGCCCGCGACATAGGCTCGATCCGTTGAAAGCTGCAAGTCTTGAAGAACCCTGCCTTGGGTGCGAATACGGAGCCGAGCCATTAGAAGCGCCCTTCATCGGCTAAAGAGCACTGATCATAGTACTGCTTTGCTTCTTTAAAAACTGGATCCTGATTGTTGTTCAACATCGTCATAACGTTAAAGTAGCTCGCCTTGCACATTCGCCAATTTTTCTTTTCGCGATAGCGGTTACCTTGAAGCATATGAAACTTAACCAACTCATCAAATTTAACTTTTGAAAGATGATAATATCTTTTTGCTAATTCGTTTCCGGGATCGAGATTTAGAACGACCTGAAAGGACTCTCGAGCACGGCCATAATTGCCTTGTTTATAATCGCGAAATCCGCGGATGTAATTTTCCTGAGCCCGTTTGAATTGAATATTGTCCAATTTTTCTTTGCGAGCTTCAAACTCTTTAAGTTCTTCACGCGAAGCTTGAATTTCTTGCTCAATTTGCTCGGTTGATCTGAAAGTCAGTTCTTTCTTTTTGGTGTTTGATGGCGTCATCAGCCACCAAAATCCGAGCCCTAAAACCACGACAATGACATAGAATCTAAACCGACCACTGTCCGAAGAGCTGACCCGAGCGCGGGGTCTAGATTTCGTACTCCGTGGAGCTGTCGCACCAGGAATATTCGTAGAGTAGTTTGGCTGGCGGGTGCCCGCACCACCAAGCATTGCGTTTGAAAAATCATGAACGCCCACTGGTGCTGTGGGTGGTTGATGCTGGATCGGATTGCTTTTTATTTGGATCGGAAGCACATTGTCGGACTCGAAGACCTGAGTTTTTGGTTCTCGAACTTGAGTTTTTGATTCTTGATCAAACTCGATGAAAAACTCTGTCTCTCCAACTAAAATAATTGAACCAGAATCTAGTTTTGCACTTTGCGCTTGCTGACCGTTCACTCCTAAGAAGTTCTTTTTACTGAGATTCACGATATGAAGTTCAAAGCCATCCCATCGAATCTCTGCATGTTGCCTACTAGCACGGAGATCATTTGTTAACACCAGATCGTTATCGGTCCCACGACCAATTCGTACTTTGACTTGCTCGAAATCGAAACTCTGACCGGCCAAGGGGCCCCTCTGAATTTTAACCCGATATTTAAGTGCATCTTTTAGATGGGGAGCAGCTGGCATTATTCTCCCCCGCCTTCTTCTAAAGGAATTACACTGATAACAAAATAAGCGATTGTGTCATTGTCAACTCCCATCGCCTGGCAGTGAATATGACAGTTGTGTCCACTAAACTCCAACTGATCACTCTGAATTAAGCCCGGATTCTCTTGGGATTTTTGAATCAGAAATGAGAGATTCTGTTGTAATGCCATGTCCGACAACGCGGTTAACGGTTGACCATTCAGCTGAGCACCCGAGGCATGAGCAATCTGTTCAAAATTCTTATTCGCCGCGATTATTCTTTTTTCGGCGTTTATCGCGATTGTTGGATAACCCATCAACTGAACTAAATTTTCGGCTTCGGCCTCTCTGCTCACAACATGCCGAGACATTTGCTGATCGGCATCCCCGTGAAAATACCGCGTGAGAAGACTATTCACATTGCCAATCAAGTTTTGCAGTGGCGCAAACTGAAAGTCGACCTCGGTGGAGTCCTTTTTTTCTCGAAGTGCGACATCCAGCTGCTCATTCAAAGTACTTATTGGATACTCAATAAGCTTGTACATAAAGAAGAAGAGCAGAAGACCTATAATACAGGCGATGATTAAGGTCTGAAAAAACAGACTCAAAACGTGGCCATCATCAAATGCCAAACTGCCCACATCATAGATCACAACGGCATGGGCTTTAACGGAAGGCTCTCCGGTTGTGGGATCATACTGTCCAATCGGAAAACTCGCGCCAATTGTTTGGCCGTCAATTTTTGCAACTTGCGCTTTCATTTCACGTCGAGCACTGTGAACAAATGGAATATTCGGAGTCGTCCCTGCCCGGCTCGCGGGTGCCAAAATCATTCCATCAGATTGTTGCACGATCATCACTTGTTTGACGCCGTCTTCAGTTTCAACGGAATGCGTGTTTAGCGACGAGAGGTTTCCTTGTAAGAGCAAGGTTTGATTGGTCATTGCCACATTTCGAGCTAGCGACTGGGCCCGACGTTGGCTCTCTGCCATAATACTTGAACGAGTGATCTGAACCATTGGAATCATTGACAGCAACGTGACCGCCACAATGAAGATCCCAATAAATCCGCCAAGAACGTACTTAAATTCGGTTAACTGAGGAAGTCTATACACTCCTGGCAAGGCAACCCGTTCTACGTAGTCTTTGATTTGAAATAAAATTCCCTGAAAAAGCCCCTCAGGGGGCTCTGCAACCGAAGGTTCGGGAGTTGGAATATTTGGAATTACATGGCCCATCATTTGTGGTGCGGGCTGCTGTTGAAAACCCTGTGGATAATACTGCTGAGCTGCGCTGCCAACATTTGGTATCGCGACTACAAGAGAAGACTCCCCATGTTGCTGTAGAGGTGCTGCGCGAATTGGAACTACATCAGCGGGAATGATATCAAAGATGATATCGTGGACGCTCACTTTGTCTCCTAAGCGCACAAGGCCATTTTGAATTCGAACTCCGTTAATATACGTCCCGTTACTGGATTTCAGATCAACAACCATGATCTTGTCTTTGTAAACATGGATCTCGCCATGTTCCTTCGAAACGCCGTGGCTCGGAATGCGGACATCGCAATTGGGTCCACGACCGACCAGGTTTTTACCGAGTTTTAAGTTGATGATTTGACCTGCCTGCGAGCCGGTCAGTATTCTAAGTGCCCACATGCAGCTGCTCTCCCACTTGAAGATTCAAATCCTGCGCGCGACCGGCCGCCAACTCAATAACGGAACGGGCCCCCCAAACTGGCCAGACAATTTTAAAGGGTTTTACTTGTGAGTGAATTGCCTTGATTCGCATGTCTTTATCAACAAAGACACAATCAATTGAAAATTTCATAAAAAACGTGTGAATAGAATTACAACGCGGAATCAATAACGCTTCTTCTCGGTCTAAAGATTTTTTGCCGAGCAATCCCTTGCCGCGAGCCCATTCGCTCGTGGCGACTTTTAAGTCGGAGATCAGTTGTTGTTGTCGCGTTTCGCTTCTAAGCACTGCCACCTTCTATTTTCCACCGCCATAAATAAAACTTACGGCCACTGGACCAAAAACCATTATAAATACCGCTGGTAATATAAATAACATTAAAGGGATCAAAATCTGCTGAGACGCCCTCGCCCCCGCCTTTTCGGCTCGAACAAATCTCTCAAGGCGCATTTGTACCGATTGATCTTTAAGAACCTTCGAAATGCTGGCCCCGCTCGCTTCGGCATCAATCAAAACTGCCACGAAGCTGGTAATTTCTGGTATATCAAGACGCTCAGCCATATCTTTAAGTGCTTGAGCTTTAGAAGCACCGATCTTGATATCTTTAAGAACAGTGCCTAACTCGTCAGCCAAAACACTGTCGGTGCCTTCGGCCTTATCCACAATCTTTTGAATTGCCGAAAAGAAATCCAACCCGGCCTCGACCGAAAGAGCTAACAGATCAATAAAAAATGGCAAATCCGCACGTACTGAAAGTTCACGGCGCTTTTTTTCGGCGCCAGCATGCATCTGCGGAAAAACGAAGCCCCCAAGACCCAGTCCAAGAAGGATGGGCAACGGCAAATCCAGTGCAAGTGCAAAATTCATTACCAACATAAAAACAGGGAACATCACGCCCCAAAGAATTTGCAGACCAATAAATTCATCTTCATTCAATTCTTTGGAAAGACCTGATGTCAAAATGTAGCGTCGAACTCGCTTGCGATAACTGGGGCTCTTTATTCTTAATGCATGTTGCAGAGTGAACTGATGAACTAAGGGACGCGAGAAATTGATGACTGGTGATTTTGATTTCACCGGTTCGTTGTTGTTCGCCCACGAAAGTTGTTGAGAATCATTATTGCTCGAAAACAATGCAGAGATGAAAAGGTAGACACTGAGTCCCCCTAACACGAAGCCTGCTATCAGCAATAAATCTGCGCTTCCCATTCTTCTCTCTTTGTGTTCAAGTTATACTATGTACCAACTCGTATTGGCATCTGAGTCTCCACGTCGTCGACAAATCCTAGAAACCGCCGGTTTTGCCTTCAATGTGGTCCCAGTTAAAGTATCGGAAATTCCTGATAAAAACCTGAATATAGACATGCAGATTTTAGACATAGCTAGACGTAAGGCTAAGGCGGCATTTGCAATAGTCAAACACAGCTCTGACCACCCCTTTCTGCTTCTCGCGGCAGACACAATGGTAGTTTACCACAATAAAACTATCGGTAAGCCGAGCAATTCGAACGAAGCCTTCGAATTTTTAAAACTTTTGTCTGGGAAAATCCATCAGGTCAAGACCGGCTTCGTTGTTATCGAAAGTCAGCAAGGACAAGAGGTGTCTCATATTGAGACCTCTGAGGTGCACTTTCGAAATCTGACGGATGATGAAATCTGGACTTACATCCAGTCTGGTGAGCCCATGGATAAGGCCGGCGCTTATGCTATCCAGGGTCAGGGCGGCGCCTTTGTAGAAAAATTTATTGGCGACTATCAAAATGTCGTCGGACTTCCACTGAAGGCGTTCGAAAATGTCTTGTTACAAAACCGCTGGCAAGTGAAGAAATTATGAGCTACGAAACCGTGCTACAAGAATGTTATGAGCAGCTCAAAACTCTAGGACGAACTCGAGAGAGCTTAAAAGTTCTTGCAGTTTCAAAACTGCAGCCGATTCAAAAAATTAGAAATCTCTCCGAAAAGGGTCACCGCCTTTTCGGTGAAAACTACGTTCAGGAAGCCCTTCTTAAACAAGATCTTCTTAAAGATCTCGATATCGATTGGCATCTGATAGGAACTTTGCAAAAAAATAAAGTCAAACTTGTTGTTGGTAAGTTTGAGCTGATTCACTCCGTGGATTCTTTCGAACTCGCCCAGGCGATATCAAACCAAGCTCTCAAAATAAAGACCCTGCAAAAAATTTTATTGCAGATCAATCTTGCCCAAGAAGTGTCCAAGGGCGGCCTGAGCCGAGAAGATCTATTGCGGCAATGGGGCGAAATCTCCACACTTTCTGGCATTGAAATAACCGGATTGATGACCATGCCGCCTCTAAGTGATGATCCCGAGGAGGTCCGACCTTATTTTAGAGAGCTTTCAAAAATTCAAACGGAACTAATAAAATACAACTCGGGCAGACATCCTTTGCGCGAGTTGTCGATGGGAACTAGCCACGACTATCATGTGGCCATTGAGGAAGGAGCTACCATTGTTAGACTGGGAACGATACTCTTCGGAGAGAGACCACGGAAGAACTAGGGGACCTGCAATGAACCTCATCTTAAAGCGACAAAAAATCGGCTTTTTAGGGGCTGGAAATATGGCCCAGGCAATTATAAAGGGGCTGGTCGAAAGCGGCGTCACTACAGGTGATCATATCTTAGCAAGCAATCGCACCCCCGGAAAACTGCAAAAGCTGAGCGATCAATACAAAATTCAAAGCTTTGATAATAACGAAGCCCTCGTTGAAAACTCAGACATCGTGATTCTTGCAGTGAAACCACAAGACTTGCTATCTGCCATCGAGCCGATCGCGAGCTCCTTTCATGACGATCAGATAGTGATTAGCCTTGCCGCGGGGATTAAGATCCAAACCCTGCAAAAGTATCTTCCTAACACACGTTTGGTCAGAATGATGCCCAACACCCCATCGATCATCGGGCGAGGTGTTATCGGGTACATGACGGCTTCTCCTGATGAAGCTCTGCAAACAATGCTCGAAGACATGTGCTCTCCCCTTGGCTACACGCTCAAAGCGGAGGACGAAGATCAACTTGAAGCCCTCATGGTGGGATGCTCTTCGGGCACCGGCTTTGTTTTAGAAATGATGATGTACTGGCAGGATTGGATCGTTGAACACGGATTTGACGAGGACACCGCAAAAAAAATGACTCTCGAGACCTTTCTGGGGG
>JAMIQD010000208.1:0-5881 GCA_035914755.1 Pseudobdellovibrionaceae bacterium
GCCTTAAGCACAAAGTTTTCCACAGACACCGCCGCGAAAGTGCTTCGCGCCTTACGCCAATTACAAGGTCCTGGTTGGGTTTCCCTAAATGACAATGGGCATTGGTCTCTTACTAAGCAGGGCCTCCTCGTAAGCAACCAAATCTTTGCTCAATTAACCTTTCTGCAAGACGAGATTTAGGTCTGCCGCATTGACTTTTCTTAGTCAGTACACAATCTTAGTTCAATGTGTATTGATCTATAAAGGAGTCTCTTGTGTCTGAACAAAATCCAGCAGATCAGAGCGGTAAAGATACCTCTGATACAGAAAAAGAAACCTCTTCTTTCGACCTTTCCAGCGAAATAAAAAAAGTGCAGGAACAATCTGAAAAATTTAAAAACGATTACCTCTACTTGCGTGCTGAGTTTGAAAATTACAAACGCAATGCAATCAAAGAGCGTTCCGATTTAATCAAGTATGGGGCTGAGCGAGTTATAAATGATTTTCTCAATATCGCTGATAATTTTGAGCGCGCCCTGCTAATCAAAGTGACCCCCGAAAATTTGCAAACCTATATTCAAGGCGTAGAAATGACTGAGCGAGAGCTCAAGTCAGTTCTCCAGCGGCATGGCGTTGCTGAAATCAACTGCCAAGGGGCTCCCTTTGATCCAAACACTATGGAGGCCTTGAGCAGCGAGCCAACAAGTGACGTCGCGCCTGGACATGTACTTCGAATCTTCAAAAAAGCTTATAAACTTCATGACAAAGTCATACGTACTGCTCAGGTTGTTGTCGCGAAAAAACCTGAGTAAGGAGCTGCTTCTTGTCGAAAAAAGACTATTACTCTCTTTTAAACGTCAGCCGATCGGCGACTCCAGAGGAGATAAAAAAAGCCTATCGTAAGTTGGCGATGCAGTACCATCCCGACAAAAATCCCGGAGACAAAAAGGCTGAAGAAAAATTTAAAGAATTTTCGGAAGCCTACGAGATTTTGAGCGACGCGAAAAAGCGCGAAGCCTATGACCAATTTGGCCATGCTGGAGCACAGGGCGGCTTCGGTGGGGCGGGCCCAGGGCCTTTCGGCGCTGGAGGCAATCAGGAGAACTTTCAAGACATGTTTGGAGATGTCTTTAGTGAGATTTTTGGAGCTCGGGGCGCTAGGCCTGGCGGGCCTTTCGGTGGCGCTAAGAGGCGCCCTAGCAAGGGTGCGGATTTGCGCTATACTCTAACTATTCTTTTTGAAGAGTCCGCTCTTGGTGCAGAAAAAGTCATCAGCTTTGTCCGCCAACGGAGCGGCAAAGACGAAACCGCAAAGCTTTCTGTAAATATTCCCGCGGGAGTCAAAGAAGACCAGCGGCTCAAGCTTGCCGGCGAGGGCGATGGCCCCCTTTCAGGATCAGGCTCAAATGGTGATCTTTACGTCATCGTGAAGGTTCAGGATCATGCCCTATTTAAAAGGCATGATAATGACATCACCATGGATTTGCCGGTCTCTTATACTGACGCGATACTGGGTACCTCTGTTGAAATTCCAACAATCACCGGCAAGGCTCTAATAAAAATTCCTCCAGGCTCCCATACTGGGCAAACTTTTCGGTTAAAAGGAAAAGGCTTTGCTAACGTTGGTGGCTTTGGAGCAGGAGACATGCTGGTTCGACTTGTTGTAGACACCCCCGAAAAGATATCAGGTCGCCAAAAAGAGCTCTTAGAGGAGCTCTCGAAAGCGGGAGAAGAAACACCCCTTGTTCGCGCGTACAAAGATAAGGTGGCAAATATCATGAGGAATAAAAAATGAAACTATTCGTTCTTTTAATTTTTGCTGCGATCATGACCTCGTGTTCGAGCGTTGGCAAAAGGCCTCCCGAGTTTTCTAAAGCGCCACAGGACCAACGAAGCCAACATCCCTCGTTGCAAACAGTTCCCAACAAGCAGGTCGGCGGAATGGGGCAGGCCCTCCCGCCTGGAAAAGGTCTCTCCGCAAAAATTCGTGAGCTAGAAAACATGGGCGACTATTTAGGCGCGCTCGAAGAAAGCGTCAGCCTCTCTGTTTCTGCTCAAACCCCGCAGGAGCAAGAGTCCTTCCGGCTTAAGAGCGTTGAAATTGCCGAAGGAAAGCTTAATCAAGAACAACTTGAGAAAGTTATTCGCGACTCCGACTATGGCTTTGCACGAGGCTATGCTCTCTTTCGCTTAGGAGAAACTGCCCTCGAAGAACGAGACAAAGATCGGGCCCGAAAATATTTCGCCGGCGTTAGCGAGTTTTTGCCAGGAAGCGATCTTGCAATTCGAGCTCAGGATATTTTATCACAACTCGAAAGCAGTAAATTTGTTGAGTCAAAAGCCATCGGCGTTGTTCTTCCGCTTACAGGAAAAAATGCCGCGATGGGGGCGAGGGCTTTGCGTGGAGTTCAGATGGGTCTTGGACTTAACAGCGCCGCCTCTGGATTTCGGCTTGCCGTGATGGACAGTGAGGGCAATCCCGACAATGCCCGCCGGGGGGTTGAAAGACTTGTAAAAGAAGATAATGCCATTGCAATTATTGGAAGCCTTCTCAGCAAAACCGCTCCCGCCGTCGCGGCAAAGGCGGATGAACTCGGCGTTCCTACGATTGGGCTTTCACAGAAGTCTGGGCTCACCGAAGTGGGGCCCAGCGTCTTTAGAAATGCCCTTACAAGCGAAATGCAAGTGCAATACCTTGTCCGAACCGCTATGGAAGATCTTGGCATGAAGCGCTTTGCGATTGTTTATCCCAACGACCCCTACGGAATCGAATACACAAACCTTTTTTGGGATGAGGTTCTCGCTAGAGGTGGCTCCATCGCAGCGGTTCAAGCCTATAACCCAAAAGAAACAGACTTCCGCTTCCCCGTCCAACGCCTTGTTGGAACGTACTATATCGAAGCGCGCGCTGATGAATACAAAATGCGGGTAAAGAAAACTACAGAAACCGAAAAAAAGAAATCCCTCCGACAAGAGTCGCAAGCCATCGATGCCCTTCCTCCAATCATTGATTTTGACGCCGTATTTATTCCGGACAGCGCGAAGGCGATGGGCCAGATTTCTGCCTTTCTCTCTTTTGCAGGCGTTAAAGGCATTAAACTTTTGGGCACGAACTTATGGAACTCCCCTGGCCTTGCAAAAAGAGCGGGCGCATTTTCAAACAGTCTTGTTTTCGTTGATAGCTTTCTTCCGAGCATGAGCGTGCGGTCTCGTTTTTTTCAAGAATACAAGTCTATATATAACGAAGACCCTGGCCTTATAGAAATTCAAGCCTACGATGCCGCCTTAATACTGCGTCAGCTTGTCATCCAAGGGGCCAGCAGTAGAGAGTCCTTAACTCGAGAGTTGGGCGCCTTGAAAAAATTTCCCGGAGCCCTGGGCCCCCTACATATGAGTCCTGAGCGAGAAGTGGCGCGACCACTTATCGCATTGACCTTGGATAAAAACGATATTGCACCGCTAAAAGTACAAAAATAATTTTGCCACGCTAACCGCCCCCGCGACTCTCCTCGTCTTAGTCCTCAATAGCGACATTGTGATCGCGGGACAAAAAAGAGGGGGCGCTTATGAAGCAAAAAATTAGTTCAACAGTTATCCTTGAATGTCGCAAAAAACTTATCTCGATGAGACAAGACATTCTTAATCGCGTTCGCACTTCCCAGCTCGACTTTGGACACGTCGAAAAAAGCAGCGGAGACGAGGTCGATCAAACTGTTGCTCAGCTTGCTGAAAATCATTTTTTAATTTCGCAAGAGAGAATGCGCGCGCAACTTATGGAGATTGAACAGGCCCTGGCTCGAATAGAAAATGGCACGTATGGAATTTGTGAAGAGACAGATGAGGCCATCGAGGTAGATCGTTTATTTGCGATTCCATGGACTCGCCTCAGCATTGAGGGCGCAGAAATACAAGAAGCAATGCTGCGCAAATTCGCGCGCTGAGCGCCTTTCCTGTCTTTGCGTTGTGTTAATTTTTTGCTCAGATTTTTGGCACTAGCTTTTTTTTGGTGACACTCTGTTTTTCCCTCGTAAGATGCACTCAGTTTTCGGGCAAAGATCATCAATAAGTTTTTTTGTTGGAGTAATCTGGCGGCAAGCTTAGAAGGGGGTACAGATGAACGCGACCGAACTGAGTGCCATCAGAGAATCTCTGTTGTTGCAGAAAAGTTCTATTTTAAATAAGACCAGCGAGTTTCGGCAGGAGCAGTCAAATCCGATCTCTGTCTCTGATGAGGCAGAAGCCGCGTCTATAGATCTCGCGAATAATATTTCTATTCATCTTCACGAGAGGGATCGAAGCTCTCTTTATATGATTGAGCGCGCTCTTGGAAAAATTTCCGACGGGACCTATGGCCAGTGCGAGTGTTGTGCAGGCGCTATTAGCCCTCGCCGTCTTCAGGCAAGACCATTCACGACTTTGTGCATTGAGTGCATGGAAGATCAAGAGGATCTCCGTAATTCTTATCATCAATAAATTCTACACTTTTGCTCATTGGATGAGTCCTGCTGACATGGATGTCAGTCTTGATTTTCGCTATTTCTAGCGAACCTGGTCGTTTTTTCTTAAAGCCTTTTTAAAACCGCTCCGACAAGTATTTCAGACAGAAACACTTAATTCCCGCATGACCGCGGAGGAGCCACATGAGCTTTGACGAAAAAGTACTAGAAATCCCGCAGACACTTCCCATGTTGCCAGTTCGTGATATCGTCGTCTTTCCTTACATGATCATCCCTTTATTTGTTGGTCGTGAGGCTTCGATTCGCTCTGTTGAAGAAGCCTTGGCAAAAAACCGTTTGATCTTTCTAGCATCTCAGAAAGACATCAACGAAGAAAACCCCTCTCCTGATACCGTCTATACGGTCGGCACCGTTGCGATGATCATGAGGATGAGAAAGCTTTCTGATGGGCGCGTAAAAATTCTTATTCAGGGTGTAGCGAAAGCTCGCGTAAAAAACTATGTGAAAACAGCCCCAAGCTTTGAGGTCGCTGTCGAAAAAATTGATGAGACTGCATTTCAAGTCCCTGCGACAGAATCTGAAGCTCTTATTAGAACCGCAAAAGAGCACATCGAGAGAATTATTGCACTCGGTCGCCCACTTTCTCCTGATATTTTACTTGTCTTAGATGACGTCACAGATCCTGGACGTGTTTCTGATTTGATCGCCAGCAATCTTGGCGTTAAGGTTCAAGATGCTCAAAAAGTTCTTGAGACTTCAAATCCAAAAGAGCGTCTCAAAATTGTAAACGAATTACTCGCTGCTGAAATTGAAGTTATGCAAATGCAGGCAAAGATTCGCAGCAATGCAAAAGATGAAATGTCGAAGTCACAACGCGAGTACTTCTTGCGCGAGCAAATGAAAGCTATAAAAAACGAGCTCGGAGAACAAGATTCAAAGTCAGAAGAGATGGAAGATCTGCGCGAAAAAGTAATGAATGCGGGAATGCCCGCACAGGTAGAAACCGAGGCGCTTAAACAACTCGCACGCCTGGAGCGGATGCATCCAGATGCAAGCGAAGCGACGATGGTTCGCACTTATCTAGACTGGATGGTTGATCTCCCATGGAGCAAAAAGACTGAAGATGTTTTGGATTTAGTAAAGGCCAAAGAAATTCTTGATGACGATCACTACGACTTACAAAAAGCTAAAGATCGCGTTCTAGAGTTCTTGGCTGTTCGCAAACTCAAACAAAGCATCAAGGGACCAATCCTTTGCTTTGCGGGCCCCCCAGGCGTTGGTAAAACCTCTCTCGGTCGCTCTATCGCTAAATCCATGGGGCGTGAGTATTTCCGAATCGCTCTTGGCGGCGTCAAAGACGAGGCGGAAATTCGCGGTCACCGTAGAACTTATGTCGGAGCTATGCCTGGTAAAGTTATTCAGGCTCTTCGCCAAGTAAAAACAAA
>JAMIQD010000209.1:0-8464 GCA_035914755.1 Pseudobdellovibrionaceae bacterium
GCTCTTTTTATTCGTTGGGGCTTTGTTGAAGCCTATGTCATTCCATCCGGGAGCATGCTGCCTTCCTTGCTAATTCACGACCATATTTTTGTGAACAAACTGATTTATGGAATTCGGGCTCCGTTCAGTGAGAATTGGCTGGTTAAATTCAACGAGCCGAAGCGAGGGGAAGTAATTGTCTTTAAATACCCAAAAGACATGAGCACTTTTTTTATCAAAAGGGTTGTGGGGCTTCCTGGTGACAAGATCTATTACGAGAACGGAACTCTCTTTATCAACGACAAGCCTATGGAAAAAAAAGTTCCAGTGAGCGCAGATGATTTTAGGTGGCTTCGGGACGAAGATTTTCAAAGAGATGGAAACTTTAGCGATAGCAAAGACAACTATGTTCATTTCACCGAGGATCTCGAGGCGAAGGAGCACAGCATTTTGCTCCGCCGCGGGGATGTTTACGAGACCTATGGACCTGTCACGGTGCCAGAAGGAAATCTTTTCGTCATGGGCGATAATCGCAATAACTCTGCGGACAGTCGAGTTTGGAAGTTCTTGCCGGAGCAAAATATTTTGGGGCGAGCGATGTTTGTCTGGCTTAGTTGCGAAGACACAATTCCGGGAATTCCGGTCCTTTGCAATCCTCTGACAATTCGTTGGGGACGCTTTTTTCATCAGGTGAATTGATGGGTCAGAAAAGTCTCAAAGGCACTTGGTCGCAGGCGATAGGGACTTTTCTATTACCCATTTTGATTGTTTTTGTTATCCGTTGGCTACTTATTGAACCTTTTGTTATCCCCTCGGGGAGCATGATCCCGAATCTGCTGATTCACGATCACATTCTTGTTAAAAAGTATTCTCTCGGTATAAAAATTCCGTTTTTGGATCGCTGGATTGTTCGCTGGCGCAGTCCACAGCCTGGCGAGATATTGGTTTTTAGATTCCCAGATAATCCCGATATTTTCTATATCAAACGGCTGATTGGTCTTCCTGGGGATCAAGTACAGATCAAGGGCAACGGGCAAGTTTTTGTAAATGGCAAAGAGTGGATTTTGAAAGAGACTTCTAGTGAGTTTGACGATGATTTTAAGTATTTTGTAGAGGACAGCGGCAATGAGCGGCACTCAGTACGTTTTTATGATTCTCCAAGCTCAATCGACACCCATCAAGAGGTGAAAGTGCCACCGGGGCACTATTTCTTTATGGGCGATAATCGAGATCAATCCAGTGATGGGCGAGTATGGGGAACGGTTCCTGAGAAGTATTTGGTTGGCCCGGCCTCGGTGATTTGGTTGAGTTGTGAAAATACGCTCACCTCAGTCTCCTATATTTGTGATCCCCTACAAATTCGCTGGAAAAGGCTATTTAAATCAGTACAATAGTAGCATGCTGAGTAAACAGTGGAAGGACTACCTCGTCACAATTCTGATTTCTGTACTGCTGGCTCTTTTTGTGAGGAGCTTTGTTATTACGGCCTACAAGGTCCCGACGGGCTCTATGCAGCCGACATTGAAGGCCGGAGATTTTATTTTTTCGTATCGCCTTGCCTACGGTTTTCAGCAAAACCAAACTCCTGAGCGCGGAGATCTCGTTGTTTTTTCTTATTCGAGTCAACCAGAAACCAGTTACGTCAAAAGAGTGGTCGGCCTTGCTGGTGACAAGATTGAGATAAAGAACGGTAGTTTGACTATCAACGATACATCACTCGAATATGAGCTCGACTCTTCCTTGTCGGGTGCCGACAACCCCAACCCTGAAGCCTTTGATGTTTATTTGGAGAGGGATCTCGCCAGTAGTCGGCGGGTTATTTTCAAGAAGAACAGAGAGTCTCAGACTTTTGGACCTCTGGTGGTGCCACCGGGCGAGGTTTTTCTTTTGGGGGACAATAGGGACGCAAGTGATGACTCTAGATACTGGGGCGCTGTTCCAATTGGCCGTATTTATGGCAAAGTTCTTTTTATCTGGCTTTCCTTGGACTGGCAAAGGCGTTGGGCCGGCGATCGTTATCCAACGGTGAGATGGGATCGGGTATTTTCTGGTGTGCATTAGCTTTGTGGTCGTTGACGTTTAAGCCCTCTGCGGTTAACGTTTCGAATTGATGCCTCACCCTTCCGCCTCTTTAATTGAAATTTCGGATTATACCAATTCACAGATAGAGGCACTTTTTTCTTCAGCACTTGAATTGTCAAAAAAATCGGCAACGGCTAATACGATCTCAAGAACTCTGGCATTACTTTTTTTTGAGCCAAGCACGCGGACGCGATTTAGCTTTGAAACCGCAGCGGCCCGGTTGGGGCTTCATCCTTTGCTTCTCGAGGGAGGCGTGGGGACAAGTCTTGAGAAGGGCGAGAGCATTGAAGACACGGTTCTAAATGTCGCGGCCATGGAGCCTGAAGTTTTGGTTATAAGGTGTGGAGATGGCGTCGACTTAAGAGAACTTCAGTCGCGTGTCGAAATGCCAATTTTAAATGCGGGTTGGGGTTGTAAGGCACA
The DNA here is from genome assembly GCA_035914755.1 of Pseudobdellovibrionaceae bacterium. GTDB lineage: Bacteria > Bdellovibrionota > Bdellovibrionia > Bdellovibrionales > Bdellovibrionaceae > JACMRP01. The sequence goes on from JAMIQD010000209.1 coordinate 2,485, forward strand.
TCCCAGTCAGGCCCTGTTGGATGCTCTGACTTTGAAGGCGAATGGTCGCGATTTAGGCAGAGAGAAACTGCTGGTCATTGGTGATGTTAAGCATAGCCGGGTTATAAGTTCACATTTTCAGTTGGCAAAAATTCTTGGTTATGAAATTGGAATTTGTGCTCCTAAGGAATTCTTACCCTCACAATATTCTGGCCCTCACTTCTTAGATTTAAAAAGTGGCCTCGCCTGGGCAACTTCGATCATGGCCCTTCGTGTTCAGCATGAGAGGCATGGACAAAAGTATTCGGTTGCCGCTTACAGTGAAGAATTTGGCCTCACTTTGCAGAAGCTGAAGTTATGGAATTCAAATGGTTTATTGCTTCACCCGGGACCTATTAACTATGGGGTGGAGCTTAGTCTCGATGTGAATGAAGACCCTCGATGCAAAATACTTGAACAGGTTCGGTGGGGAGTTTACCTGCGCCAGGCGCTGCTAGTTCGAGCTTTGACCGAAAGGAAAGTGGGATGAGCAAGGCTTTCTTGGTTTTAGAAACAGGAGAGATTTATTCTGGCAAGTGGAATTGCGGCTCAGATCGCGCAGGGGAGATTGTTTTCAACACCTCCCATTCTGGTTACGAAGAAATCGCCACTGACCCCTCCTACTTCTCTCAAATTGTGGTTATGACGGCGCCAATGCAAGGAAACTACGGCGCAGATAAATCTGTGTGGGAGTCGGATCGGATTTGGATCGAGGGTTTTATCTCTTTGCAGATTCAGGACTCAGCAAGGGATCAGGCTTGGGTGCAGCGGCTGAGTGAGCACAGTATTCCACTTGTGACGGAGATAGATACGCGCGAGTTGGTTTTGAGATTGCGCTCTGGGGGGACCCCATGGGGAGCTCTTGTTTGTGCCCAGGATGAAGTGCAAGCTCAAAAAAAAGCCGCAGGTTTGATCGCAGAAAAAAAGAAATTGGATAAGGACTGGGTTCATCTTGTCTCGCGAAAGCAAAAAGAAACACGCAGAGGAGACTTCTTGGGCGGGCCAAGAGTGGCTATTTTGGATTTCGGCTCCAAAGAAAATATTCTTCGAGAGCTCCAGCGATATTGTTCTGAATTGACAATATATCCAAGCCGAACCCAGCCGGCGGATCTTCTATCGGGAGATCCGGATTTTGTAATGCTAACAAATGGCCCAGGAGACCCTGCCGATGTTCTTGTAGCTCCAGATACCGTTCGCGCTGTGATAGGCCAGAAGCCAATTTTTGGAATTTGCATGGGGCACCAGGTTTTGTCTCTGGCATTGGGAGCAAAAACTTATAAACTTAAATTTGGCCATCGAGGTGCGAACCATCCGATAAAAGATGAGCTTTTGGGTCAAATATACGTCACCAGCCAAAATCATGGATATGCTGTAGATCCCAAGACCTTGCCCAAAGACGCTCGTGTTACTCAAGTTAATTTAAATGATGGAACCGTAGCGGGATTTTACAACGAGTCTCAAAAGTATTTGGGTATTCAATATCATCCGGAGGCGTGTCCGGGGCCCCATGAGGCGACAAGCTTGTTTAAGTTTTTTGTTGAGAAAGTTTTATGAACGAATACGAGAAGCTAATTGAGAAGATTCTGAATCATTTTGCAGGCGAAGACTTTAAAGGCGAGTTGGTTAAAGCCAAAAAGGAGTTTTTCGAAAGCTCAGTGACTTTGGATGAACATTCGGGCTCTTACGACCTTAGAATGTCACAGTTTTATGATTGGTATTTTTTTTCGCGCGAACTGAGTGGTTATGGGCAGAATCCTATGAAGGCCTGTCTTTTGGTTCGAGAGTTGAGGTTTTCAGAGTCAGAACTCAAGCAACTTGAGGCTCTCAAAAATCATCGTCATTCGATCTTTGAATTTATTAAAATTAAAGGGAGTGACGTTTATATCAAAGACCTCTTAGCCAATAAAAAGTTGATCGTAAAGTCGTCGCCTTGGATTTTTGGATTTGATGAAGAGGAGCTCTTTGAGGCTCGGCTTGTTCCCCACGAGGATAATTATTTATTCATGAGGGGATTTTGCTTCCACCCTGATTTGGCAAAGAAATTTATTTTAGATGAAGTAAAACGTCACCGCAAAGATCCTGATTTAGATCCAGAGGTCATGATGTTGCGTTTGATAAAAATGCGTTTTAAATACGAGCAGTACAAACATGTGAATCCAGAAATGATATACACAAATGATGGAATGCTGGGTTTGTAGCTGCCATACAAAAGGAGTCCTCCTTGCCTCGTAGATCAGATATCAGAAGAGTTCTTATTATTGGGAGTGGTCCAATTGTGATTGGTCAGGCCTGTGAGTTTGACTATTCTGGGACTCAGGCCTGCAAGGCCTTGATGGCCGAGGGTTTAGAAGTCATTCTGGTGAATTCAAATCCAGCGACAATTATGACAGATCCAGAAGTAGCTACTCGGGTTTATGTTGAACCTCTAAAGGTAAATTTTCTCGAAAAGATCATTGAAAAAGAAAGGCCCGACGCAGTTATTCCGACTCTTGGTGGGCAGACAGCTCTCAATTTAGCATTGGATCTTCACAAACATGGAATTCTAGAAAAATACAAAGTGGCTTTGCTGGGAGCAACGCCAGAAGTGATTCAAGCAGCTGAGGACCGAGAAATTTTCCGCGGTATCCTTGATAAAGTTGGGGCGAAGTACCCAAAGAGCCACATGGTTCGCACCTACGAGCAGGGCCAGCAAGTTGCAGAAGATTTGGGTTATCCGCTGATTTTACGACCTAATTACACTTTGGGTGGTGGTGGTGGTGGAATCGCTTACACTCCTGAGGCCTACAGTACGATGCTTGTGAGTGCTCTTCACGAGAGCCCGACTTCTGAAGTTCTGGTCGAAGAAAGTATTCTCGGCTGGAAAGAATATGAGCTCGAGGTTATGAGAGATGCTTCTGGAACTTTCGTAGTTGTTTGTACTATAGAAAACTTAGATCCTTGCGGCGTTCACACGGGGGATAGTATTACGGTGGCGCCTCAGCAAACTTTGAGTGATCGCGAATATCAGGCGATGCGTGATGAGGCATATAAGATTATCAATGAGGTCGGGCTGGCAACAGGAGGAGCGAATATTCAGTTTGCAACTCATCCAGAGACCGGAGAGCGGGTCGTAATCGAGATGAATCCGCGAGTTAGTCGCTCCTCTGCACTTGCTAGCAAAGCGACCGGATTCCCGATTGCGAAGATCGCGGCGCTGTTGGCAATCGGATACCGTTTGGATGAGATTCGAAATGATATCACCAAAAGCACTCCATCTTGTTATGAACCAGCACTGGATTACGTCGTCACAAAAATCCCCCGATTTGCTTTCGAAAAGTTTCCAGGTTCAAAAGATACTTTGAACACTCAAATGAAAAGTGTCGGTGAGGTCATGGGGATAGGGCGTACGCTGCAAGAGTCGTTAATGAAGGCTCTCGCATCCATGGAGAAAAATCCCCAGGGAATTCCTGAAGTGGGCCTATCAATTGACAAAGTTTCTTATCCGAATAGCCAGAGAATCTACCATCTTTTTCAGGCTTTTCGCGACGGAAAAACGATCTCCGAAGTTCAGCAGCTGACTCAAATTAATCCTTGGTTTCTTGAGCAAATTTCTGAGCTTATTAATTTCGAAAAAAGATTTAGGGCTGAGTTTTCGCCGCAGAATCGTGAATTGTTGTTGTCGGCAAAAAGAAAGGGCTTTTCAGACGCTCGATTGGCCTTTTTGATTGGTAAGTCCGAAAAAGAAATTCGGGATTTACGAAACCTACACGATTTACATCCTCGATATCAACAGGTGGATACTTGTGCTGGAGAATTTGAATCATCAACTCCGTATTTTTATTCTTCCTATTGGTTTAGCAAAAGCATTGAACTTAAAGCAAAAAAACCCGTGGTCATTATAGGAAGTGGCCCGAATCGAATTGGGCAGGGGATCGAGTTTGATTACTCCTGCGTTCGCGGCGTTAAGGCATTTCAGAAAATGGGTCATCCCGTCATCATGGTAAACTCAAACCCCGAGACGGTTTCGACGGATTACGACACTTCAGATGTGCTCTTTTTTGAGCCACTCACTGTAGAGAGTTTGATTGAGGTTATGAGATATGCAAAACCCATGGGTTTTGTAACTCAACTCGGAGGACAGACTCCGATCAATCTTGCGCCTGAGTTGCAAAGTGCGGGATTTAAAATATTGGGATCGAGTCTTGAGACGATTGAGCTTGCTGAGGATCGAGGGCTCTTTAGCAAAATTTGCAGGGAGCTAGATCTAAAAATTCCAAATTCGGCAATGGCTGCGAATGTTCAAGAGGCCATAAGTCAAGAGCGACTGGTTGGTTATCCGATGATTTTGAGGCCTAGCTATGTTCTTGGCGGTCGTCGAATGGAGGTCATTGAAAATCGAGAAGAGCTTCAATCTTATTTTGATAGGCACAGTGAGTATATTTCGAGTGAGCGCCCCTGTCTGATTGATCAATTTTTGATCGGAGCCCTTGAGGTAGATGTGGATCTTGTTCGTGGAGCGGATTGGACATTGATTGGCGGCATTGTTGAGCATATCGAAGCTGCGGGTGTTCATTCTGGCGATAGCATGGGGGTTCTACCTCCTCAGCGTCTGCGAGAGTCGACTTGCGAAAGAATCGAACTTCTCAGTATTCAACTTGCCGAACGATTGAATGTGATTGGACATCTGAATCTTCAGCTGGCGATTAAAGAGGATATGATCTATGTCCTCGAGGCTAATCCGCGAAGCTCCCGGTCAGTTCCCTTTATTGCAAAGGCAACTGGAATTCCATTAATTGACTTGGGTGTGGCAGCCGCTTGCGGGGTTTCGAAGTCCCAGCTAAAGCTAGAGAATCTCCACTGGCGCAACACCTCTGTTGTCTCGGTAAAGGGAGTGGTTTTTCCATTCAAAAAATTTCCAGAGGCGGACTCAATTCTTGGTCCAGAAATGAAGTCGACAGGTGAAAGCATGGGTAGGGGGAGCGACTACGCCGAAGCTCTGATGAAAGCATTTATCTCGACCAATGTTCATCTTCCGCAAAGTGGAGAGGTTTTCTTTTCTCTTCGGGATAAGGACAAAGAAAGTCTGTTAGGCCTAGCTCGTGTCTTGATGAAAATGGGGTATTCAATATCAGCGACGGCGGGGACAGCTAAATATTTCAATCAAAAAGGGGTTTCTTGTTTGGCCCTAAAAAAAGTGGATGAGGGGCGCCCGCATTGTGTGGATCGCATTCGCTCAAGGCATGTGAGTTTGGTTATAAATACAACGGCAGGAAGACGCGCAATTGAGGCGAGCTTTGATATTCGTCGTGCGTGTACTGACTACAGCATACCTTGTTTGACCGAAAGTGATGCGGCTGAGGCTTTTGTATTGGCACTACGAAAAGTACGAACAGGCCAGAGTGATGTCCAGCCCTTAAAGGCTACCAAAGTCTTTATTTGAAAAAACTTTAATTTTGTTTAGAATACCCTCATGGCTATTCTTGAAGTAAAAAAAATAAATAAAACTTTTCCCGGGGGAATCCTCGAGAAGCCGCGTCATGTTCTCAAAGACGTTACCTTTTCGCTGCCTGAGGGAGAAACCACAGGCTTTGTCGGCAGCAACGGTTCTGGCAAGACGACGACTATAAAATGTATGCTTCAGTTTATGAACTTAGATAGCGGCGAAATTTTATTTTTCGGAAAACCGTTAAACTTAGAATCAAAAAAAGAATCGGCTATCTTCCGGAGCGTCCTTATCTGTATGAGTTTCTGACTGGGCTGGAGTTTCTCCGTCTCCACTGGAATCTTGTTCAAGAATCGAACATTGATTTTATACCTCGTGCTCATGAGGCTTTGAAGCGTGTGGACCTCTTTGAGGCGCGTGACAAAAAGCTTCGTCAATACTCCAAAGGGATGCTACAGCGAGTCGGGATCGCTCAAGCGATTTTAAATAAACCGGATCTTTTGATCTTAGATGAGCCAATGTCAGGCCTTGATCCCGATG
>JAMIQD010000210.1:0-4010 GCA_035914755.1 Pseudobdellovibrionaceae bacterium
ATGGCGGCATTTTGGTTGCCGCCAATTCGTCTTTCATCTTGGCTTCGAGTGCGACCTTTTGTTTCTGCATGGACTTGAGAAAGAACTCCAACCAGTCGTTCACACCGCCAGGTTTCAGTTTTGATTTAGTCGGAGTCTTGGCGTTGATCTCTTCGAGTTCCGCCTGCCCGCGGCGCAGAGCTAGGTAGTACGAGTCTTTATTCTCCTCGATGACTCTCTCGAAAGAACTGTAGGGCACGTAGCTATATCCCAGCTGCAAGAGCAGCAAAGTTGTGAGCCCACGTGACAGACGGCCATTGCCGTCTTGAAATGGATGGATGTGCAGAAACACGACCACGAACACGGCAATCACTAGCAGTGGGTGCAATTCTTTGCGTTTGATTTGCGTGTTGGTCCATTCAATTAGCTCAGTCATCAAGGCCGGAGTATCAAACGGCGCTGCCGTATGAAATATCACTCCCTTACTTTTACCGTCAGGTCCGAATGCCTCCACGCTATTGGCGAACTTTTTGTAATCCCCACGGTGGCGGTCATCCTTTGTACTGTATTTGTGCAAAACACTGTGCAGTTGCTTGATGTGGTTTTCGGTGAACGGAATATCTTTGAAGGACGCGAAGATCATTTCCATCAGCTCTGCGTAACCGGCCACCTCTTGCTCGTCGCGAGATTTGAATGAGTATGTTTTCACCCCACGAAGCAGGGCTTCGACTTCAGAGTTGGTGAGCTTCACACCTTCGATACGGGTGCTGGATCCAACAGATTCAATCGTGGCTACCTGGCGGAGGGCCGCCAGCCGATCGGGCGCTAAAGCCTGAGTGGTGGCCCACCGGCCTTTGAACTCATCAAGTTCGCCGATAAGGCTCACGATTTCTTTGGTTAGCTGGTCAATTTTGGGTGCTTTCATATACCCAAGAATATACCCATAAATACCCATAAAGTCTATAAATATGGCTATTTATGGGTATCTATGGGTGAAATTATGGGTAAATACTGGGCAATAGGCCTGTCCCTACCGGCTCGTCAATTCAATTGGGGTTCGTGTCTTGCTTTCGATTCGGGACGAAAGAACATGGTTTAGAATGCGAATATAAAAGTATCTTACGAAAGCCTGTTAGAAAATTGGGGTGACTAACGGGGCTTGAACCCGCGACACTCGGAATCACAATCCGATGCTCTACCAACTGAGCTATAGCCACCACAAAGAGTCCACTTTTATAAGGCTTTCGTTGTAAAAGTGCAAATAAAATAACTTGGGTTTTAAGGAGACCTTAGTGCTTTTTGGCCTTCTTCTTTTTCTTAGACTTGGTTTGGCTTTTTTTGGCCTTTTTGGCCTTCTTTTTAGACTTTTCTGACTTTTTGGCCTTGGTTGGAGCTTTTTTGTGGTGGGGAGCCTTTTTGCTCACTCCGGCGGCAGCTCCAGGCTCCTGGGGTTCGGGGATAGGTTCTCCGGGCATAGGAGGAGGTGCGGGAGGCGCTGGTTGCTCAGCCATTGCCGGGTCTAGATCTGGGGGGGCCACTTCTTCTTGAGCTGATAGAAAAAGAGGTAGAGTCAAAATAAGAAGAAAAACAGCACGCGCAAATTTCATCGAAATCCTCCTGGTGCGAATTATGCTATTTTGCAAATTGCGGCTTGGCAATTCTATTTATGAGCCGTATTTTTATTTGGGCGTCTTTTTGATTCGAAACCTATGAAGGAGTGAGTATGAGCCTAAAAGTTTATCAATACTCCCATTGCAGCACCTGCAAGAAAGCATTGAAGTTTCTCACCGATAAAAAAATAGCATATACCCCTATCGCTATCGTTGAAACCCCTCCGACGAAAGCCGAACTTACAAAAATGCTGAGTTATATAAAAAAAGATGGGGGGAGCCTAAAAAAATTATTTAATACCTCGGGGCTTCTTTATAAAGAAATGAAGATGTCCGAAAAGCTCCCCGGCCTGTCAGAGGCCGAAGCGCTTGAGCTTCTGGCAAAGCATGGCAAGTTGATTAAACGACCTTTTGTGGTCGGCAAAGACTTTGGATTTGTGGGATTTAACGCGGACTATTGGTGCGAAAAACTTTTGTGATCTAACAGCGCACCTTGACCTTCTTACGATTGGACACACCTTTACTTTGTGCAAGATCCTGACTGTGGGCAGAGTTTTTGCGACAGGAGAGGTTATGTTGATGCAAGCGGGGTATTTCCCAGTCCTTCCATTAAAGAATGCCGTTATTTATCCTGGAGTTGGGCAGGCTCTCCGTGTTGGGAGAGAAAAGAGCGTCCTAGCCCTCAACAAGGCCCACGAATCTCAGTCCTGGATACTGACTCTCGCACAAAAATCAGCGGAAAACTCGCTCACTCTCGAAGCGGGCGATCTCTGCCTTGTGGGCACGCTGTGCAAAGTCGAGTCCATTCGTGGGGACAATGAAAATGGCTATCAAACTATACTGCGCGGCCACCAAAGAATGCGAGTAACGGAACTCGTGCTCAAGGACCTTTATTTTCAAGCCAAGGTGGAGCCCCTCGACGACGTCGTCGATATTGATGACCCCACGAAATTAACTCTTTTAGAGAGTCTTAAGAGCATGGCAAAGCAGATTTTGCGATTTCTACCTTCAAACACCGAGCAACTTGATGAGATGATTGAAGGCCTGGATGATCTGAGTTTGTTAACATATTTATGTGCGGCCCACATCGAGGCGCCGATGCAAGAAAAACAAGGACTGCTAGAAAAAGTAAATCTCCGCGAAAGAGTGATGTCTCTGTTAGTGCTAATGCAGAACTTTAAAGAGAATCTGCAAGTTCAAGCAGAGATTCGTAGCAAGGTTAGTTCAAAGATTGGGCAGACCCAGCGTGAACATATTTTGCGCGAGCAACTAAAAACAATCCGCGAAGAACTTGGGGATGAGGGCGGAGGTGAGTCCGATGGGATTTTTGACAAATATGCCAAGGCCATCGAGAGCGTGGGCATGACTGAGGAAGCAAAGAAAACAGCAACTCAGGAACTCACTCGTTTGAGAGCGATTTCTCCGCAGTCGCCTGAGTATCAAATTATTACGAATTACCTCGAACTGCTCACGACCCTGCCATGGGCAAAGTCTTCTTCTCAGGAAGAGGTTGATCTTGAAAAAGCCCGTGCCATTTTGGATGCCGATCACTACGGTCTTGAAAAAATAAAAAAACGCATTCTTCAGCATTTGGCGGTGATGAAACTCAAGAGCGGAAATCGGGGAAATATTTTGCTTTTTGTCGGGCCCCCAGGAGTGGGTAAGACCTCTCTCGGGCAGAGTATTGCCAGAGCCCTAGGGCGCCAATATGTGCGGCTCTCCCTGGGGGGGCTGCGCGATGAGGCTGAGGTAAGAGGTCATCGTCGCACCTATGTGGGGGCGATGCCTGGTCGCTTAATCAGTAGTATGAAGAAGGCCGGCGAGAACAATCCCGTCTTTGTCCTTGATGAGATCGATAAACTTGGTCGCGGATTTCAGGGCGATCCTGCTGCCGCCCTGCTTGAGGTTCTTGATCCTGAGCAGAATAGTCGTTTTATGGATCACTACCTTGAGGTGGGTTATGATTTGTCGAAGGTTTTTTTTATTGCGACGGCGAATAGCCTTGAGGGGATACCTGGCCCCTTGATGGATCGTCTCGAAACTATCGAAGTAAGTGGCTATACCACCGACGAAAAATTGCACATCGCGAAGAACCATCTCTTGCTCAAACAACAGATAGAGCATGGGATCAAACCGGAGCAGCTCCAATTGACGGATGAAGCTCTGTTGTATGTCATTAATCGTTATTCTAGAGAGGCGGGGGTGCGAGAGTTACAAAGAAAAATCGCAGCAATTTGCCGGGCGACAGCAGAGAGAGTGGTTCAGGCCTCTCAGCATCCCATCACGATTGGAGTTTCGGATCTCGAAGAGATTCTCGGTCCGGAACGTTTCACCTCCGAAGTAGCAGAGAGCGCTGCAACTTCGGGAGTGGTCACGGGACTAGCGTGGACCCCCGCCGGCGGAGATATTTTATTTGTCGAG
>JAMIQD010000211.1:0-5490 GCA_035914755.1 Pseudobdellovibrionaceae bacterium
CATAGCGATACTCTCCATCTACAGCAAAAAAAGGGAGAGGGTTATGTCAGCAGAATCAAAATGTCCGTTTTCAGGTGCGGCTCGTCCACAAACTATGGCGGGGGCTCAGGCCAACGCAAATTGGTGGCCAAATCAGTTGAACCTCAAGATTTTGCATCAGCACTCTCAAAAGTCCAACCCAATGGGCAATAATTTTAATTATGCCGAAGAATTCAAGAGCCTTGATTTAAATGCAGTGATCAAGGATCTTCACGTTCTGATGACAGACTCGCAAGATTGGTGGCCGGCAGATTATGGTCACTATGGGCCTTTTTTTATTCGTATGGCATGGCATAGTGCGGGCACATATCGTGTCTCTGATGGTCGCGGCGGCGGCGGGGCTGGTGCTCAACGATTTGCTCCGCTCAATAGTTGGCCTGACAATGCAAGCCTCGATAAGGCGCGCCGTTTGTTATGGCCTATCAAGAAGAAGTATGGTTGTAAAATTTCTTGGGCAGATTTAATGATTCTTGCTGGTAACGTCGCGCTTGAGTCGATGGGTTTTAAAACCTTCGGCTTTGGTGGTGGTCGTGAAGATATTTGGGAGCCCGAAGAAGATATTTACTGGGGACGCGAAGGCAAATGGCTCGGGGATGAACGCTACAGTGGTGATCGAAGCCTTGAAAATCCACTTGCGGCAGTTCAGATGGGGCTGATTTACGTCAACCCCGAAGGGCCGAATGGCAAACCAGATCCCGTTGCTTCTGCTCGGGACATTCGTGAGACATTTGCTCGTATGGCGATGAACGACGAAGAAACAGTAGCTCTCGTTGCAGGTGGACACACTTTTGGCAAGGCCCACGGCGCTGCTGATCCGTTAAAATATGTCGGTGCAGAACCTGAAGGCGCAGGTATTGAAGAGCAGGGCCTTGGTTGGAAAAATAGCTTTGGCAGCGGCATGGGTGTCCACGCCATCACAAGTGGCATTGAAGGTGCCTGGACTACAAATCCTATTCAATGGGACAACAACTATTTTGAAAACTTGTTTGGTTATGAGTGGGAGCTCACAAAAAGCCCCGCAGGTGCGCACCAGTGGAAACCTAGGGATCCAGCGGCAGCGACGACTGTTCCTGATGCTCATGATCCAGCAAAACGACACCCTCCGATGATGACCACTGCAGACATGGCTTTAAGGATGGATCCTATCTATGAAAAGATCTCAAGACGATTTTATGAGAATCCGCAAGAACTCGCAGAGGCTTTCTCAAAGGCTTGGTTCAAGCTGACTCACAGAGATATGGGGCCGGTGTCTCGTTATCTTGGGGGGCTCGTTCCGAAGCAGAGTCTTTTATGGCAAGACCCAATTCCGGCAGTAGATCATAAACTGATCGAAGAGCAGGACGTTGTAGTTTTGAAAGCCAAAGTTCTTGCCTCTGGACTTTCGATTTCTCAATTGGTTATGACAGCTTGGGCTTCGGCTGCAACATTTCGTGGAAGTGATAAACGTGGCGGAGCAAACGGGGCCCGTATTCGTTTGGCTCCACAAAAGGATTGGGAAGTAAATCAACCAGCGGAGCTGGCAAAGGTCCTTTCTAAGCTCGAAGCAATTCAGCAGGATTTCAATAGTTCTCAAACGGGCGGAAAAAAAGTTTCGTTAGCAGACCTGATCGTTTTAGGCGGTTGTGCTGCCGTCGAAGCTGCGGCAAAGAAGGCTGGTCACGAGGCAAAGGTTCCGTTTACTCCAGGGCGTATGGATACCTCACAGACGCAGACGGATGTTCAGTCCTTCGCGGTTCTCGAGCCCATAGCAGATGGATTTCGCAATTATGTCCGTAAGGGGCAAGAGGGATCCGCGGCTGAGCTTTTGATAGATAAAGCTCAGCTGATGAGACTGACGGCTCCAGAAATGACCGTTTTAGTTGGTGGAATGCGTGCTCTCAATGCAAACTTTGGGCAAACCAAGCACGGTGTTTTTACTCAGCAACCAGGGGTACTGACCAATGACTTTTTTGTGAATCTACTAGATATGAAAACAAAGTGGCAGAAGTCCTCGACCGACGAAGGCGTCCTCGAAGGCCATGATCGCAAGACAGGAGAGATGAAGTGGACGGGGACCGTTGTAGATCTTGTTTTCGGATCGAACTCTCAGCTTCGTGCCCTTGCCGAAGTTTATGCGAGTAGTGACGCTCAGAAAAAGTTCGTACACGAATTTGTAGCGGCTTGGAGCAAGGTGATGAATCTGGACAGATTTGATTCGCCACCTGTGCTTGCTGGTAAATTAAGGTCTTAAGCTCTGAGGCGGAATATGAGTGATCCCTTCGACACACACAACATTTAGCTCGGTACCTTCGCCAGTCACACCGAGAGTGCCCTGTTGATGGCCCGATGGAAGATCACTTGGCTGAGCCACTGGGATGAAAATAACAAGGCTCTGGTTGATGTAGACAGTTGCTAGAGGACCTGTACCTTCGTGGCTGTAAAAGAGTTTGTAAATCTGCTCTGGTGAAGTCGCTTCTTTGTTCGCTTTTTCGATAGTAACGGCGTACTTCGGAGCTTCGCTCTTGCTTGCTTTCGGCAGTTGCTCGATGGTTACAATGCGGCCGTCACTGACAGTGCAAACAAGTGACTGGCTCGCAGCTAAGGCATTTGATGCAAATAAAATAGCAATGATAGGTAGAATTAAATTTTTCATAGGAGCTCCTCTTTATTGTTGCGGATAATTACCACATGAGCCGCAACGGTCAAATTGTAATTTATTACTTTCTAGTTATTTTCTTTACCGCTTGCTCTAATTGGTTCCAGCGCTGCTCAGTGGTTCCTGTGTAGCCAATGGACATACGAACAAGGCCTGGGAGTATGCCAGATTTTCTGAGGTCTTCGTCGGTCATTTCGCTGGAGGTCGTGCTTGCGGGACAGGTCATTAGAGTTTCAGAGTAGCCAAGGCTAACGGCCATGATCCCAAATTTTTGTTCGTTTTGGAGGGTATCCATAAATTGATGGGCCTTTTCGGAGGTCCCCATGTCGACGCAAAATATTCCGCCATAGCCGAATTCTGGATGACCAATTCGTTCAAGAGTTTTTTTGCCAGAATGGTTTTCTAAGCCAGGATATATCACAGTGACGCCGAGATCCTTCAGTCTCTTTGAAAAGAGGAGGGCTCTTGCTGAGTGTTCTCTAATTCGCAAATACAAATGGGGGAGTCTTAGGCTGATGGCTGATGCGGAATGTGGATCTAGAGTTGGGCCGAGGAGCATCATTGATCCAAGGTGCAAATCCATCATCGATTCAATAAAGGAGTGAGACGCACAGATGGCGCCAGCAATAATATCAGAAGCGCCGTTAATATACTTTGTTAAGGAGTAGACAACGACATCGGCCCCAAGTTTGATGGGCGAAACCATCAGCGGCGCAAAAGTGTTGTCGACAATAAGCTTAATGCCTCGTTTTTTTGTAATTTCAGACAGAGCGGGGATGTCCGCAATCTGCAACATGGGGTTTGAAATGGTTTCTACGTAGAGAACCTTTGTCTTTGGAGTGATGGACGCTGCAACGAGTGACAGATCCTGAACATCAATAAAATGTGTTTTGATTCCACATTTTTTTGGCAAGTAATCATGCAGAAGAGCGTAAGTTCCTCCATAAATTGTGGAGCTTGCCAAAATTTCATCTCCCATATCACAGCATTGCAAAAGTGCTGAGGAGATGGCGCCCATTCCTGAAGAAGTGCAGTAACCAGCTTCGGCCCCTTCCATCTGGGCGAGCTGTTTTCCGAGATTGTAAACAGTAGGATTGAAATGTCGTCCGTACAGGAAGCAGCCACCTTGTTCCGGTCCCAGTTGTCCTCTAAAAATTGCGGGAAGAGTTTTGGCATCGAGAACAGAAAAGGTCGTACTCGCTTCGACGGACATATTGACTCCGCCATGCTCGCCAAACTCATGGCGCAGATCTGCAAGAGCGGAGACTGGGTGAAAATTTGATGAAGAAACTGGTGCTGATGGTTGCAAGGGCCCCTCCCGTTTTATATTCAAGAAAACGTATCGCCCGTACGCATAGCACTTTTTGTGGCAAACAGCTATAGCCAAACCCTGTAATATGAGAGAAGATCCGATTTCGCGCTACGTCAGGTCAAATTTTATCACATTTTCTTTAATTGATCGTAGAGGATAAAGGCCCCCATGATGAGAACAAAGTAGCCAAATCCTTTTTTGAGAGTTTTATCAGAAACCCTTTTTGAAAGCGTGGTCCCAACAAAGAGGCCCAAAATAGCGATTCCAGAAACCGTCAAAAGCAATTTCCAATCGATAAAAGCCTGATGTTGAAGGTCGCCGATAAAACCCAGCAGAGATTTTGCGGCAATAATAAATAGCGAAGTCCCGACGGCAATTTTCATAGGCATGCCTACGAGTAGCACTAGGGCGGGTATAATCAAAAAGCCCCCTCCGGCACCTACAAAACCAGTGATGGCACCAACGACGAGCCCCTCTAGGGAAATAAGAAGAAACCTATTTTTTGCTGAAATCTCTTTAGCTGGGGCGGGTGGTGATTTTTTCGTTCTAATCATGGTGACTGAGGCGACAACCATTAAAACTGCGAAAACTAGCATAATCAATAAAGGTTTTGAAACAGTATGAGAGCCTAACATAAAAACAGGATCTGGAAGTTTGGGGATGACAAATGCTCGAGTTAAATAAACGCCGACAAAACTTGGGACTGCAAAAACAAAACCCGTCTTTAAGTCCACCTCGCCCTTTTTAAGATAAAATCCACCGCCAACAAGGGCAGTTAATCCGACAATAAAAAGCGAATAGGCTGTCGCAAGTATCGGATTAATCGAAAAAAGATAGACAAGAATTGGGACTGTTAGAATTGATCCGCCACCGCCAATCATACCTAGTGACAAGCCCATAAAAATTGAAGCTATATAGCCATAGATTTCCATAAATTTCTCACTTCTTAATATTTAGTTTTTTATCTATCTGTCGAAATAAAATCATTCCCACTAACATACTGATTACAAATATAAATGGCTTTGCTTCGAAGCTCGCCAGTGCAGCCACAGCTGGTCCTGGGCATAAGCCGCCAAGTGCCCAGCCGATACCGAATATTATCGACCCAATGACCAGCGCTGGCGTAATTTCTCTTTTGGTCGGGACGTGCCACGTTGTCGACAGAAGTGGTGTATTGCGTTTTCGGATTAGCTTATAGGTCACAAAGTGAACTATAATTCCACCGATCATTACAAAAATTAAGGAGGGGTCCCAATTGCCGAATAAATCTAGAAAACCGACAACTTTTTGAGGCTGGGTCATTCCAGAAACCCCAAGACCAATTGCAAAAGTAAATCCAACGATTAGCGCAGCCAGCCCATTTTTCATACGATAACTCCTATTTTTCTAAATAAAACGACGGCAGCTATTCCAGCTATAATAAATGCAATTGTTGCGACCAAAGAGCGCGGTGACATTCGACTAATGCCGCAAACTCCATGTCCGCTGGTACAGCCACTTCCGA
>JAMIQD010000212.1:0-4134 GCA_035914755.1 Pseudobdellovibrionaceae bacterium
CTGGAGTCCCCCGATAGATTTGATAAAGAATACCAAGACCCAAAAGAGCAAGACCCGCCACAGAAAGTCCCATCACAGCGCCGCCGTCAAGAGCGACGAGAAGAGCTTTTGCTTTAGAGCCTGTTGATGCTGCTTGTGTCGTGCGAACATTGGCGTAGGTCGCTGCCTTCATTCCGAAGAAGCCTGCAAGCAAACTTAAGAAGGCTCCAAGAACAAAACAGCCAGCAGAAAGCCAACCCAATGAAAGACCGAGTGCAATGCTCACAACGACGGCGTAACCAGCCAAAACTTTATATTCACGAGTTAAGAAGGCCATGGATCCTTCGCGAATATATTGAGCGATACGATTCATCGTTTCGTTACCTGTTGGCTGAGCCTTCACGCGGAAGTACAAAATCAGCGCCATAACAAGACCTACAGCCCCTGCGATTGCTGGAACTAACAGCAAAGAATCACTTGTCATTTTCATAAACTCCGTTGTTTTGAATTTTAGAACATTTAGGGGTACGAAAATCACCGGGTGATGTCAAGGTGATCTGTTGCGTTATTTGGTGTTGCAAGGTCTTAGAAAGAGCCGATCGAGAGATGCAGTTGGAATGGATTTTCTCGTGGTTTCGGATCGATCTTCCAGGCAAACTCAATGTTTAATGGGCCCACCGGGGTATTGTAATGAACTCCAACACCGACAGAGTCTCGATACTCATCTCCTATGTTGAGTCCATCAATATGAACGGCTCCACCGTCATAAAATAGACCGCCTCCGACGTTGCCAAAGAGCGGGAAGCGCAGCTCTGATTTGAATAAATACATGGTTGCTGCTGAGGTGAGGTAATAGGCCCCCGTTTCGCCGATTCCTAGCTGTTCGCGGGTCGGAAAATACTCACTCGTGCCATCAAAGCCGCGAACCGTTGATCCGCCGCCAAGATAGAATCCTTTTTTGTCGTAGGGAACGCCAATTTCTCCGCTGAGGTTTCTAATATAGCCGCCGCGGATCGAGTTGGCCCAAACCATGGTGTCGTTTTTAAAATAGGGCAGTCGTAAGTACTGGGTAAAGCTCGCAGTCGAGCGGACGAAGCGAATGCCCTTTTTTTCTGCATCCTCTCCGGTTAGATAGCTTCCGAGTTCGGGCGAAGAGTATTCGGCAGAAATGGAGGTAAAATTTCCTCGTGTTGGAACAAAGGGATTGTCACGATAGTCCAACTCGAGAGTGGGGCCGATCGTGCCGATGTCCTGAGTGATTTCAGGAACTGGGATGTTGGGGTTGATGCCTTTATCTTTGACCGTGGCGATACTGAAGGCGTTCCAGATTCCTGTGACATGCGAGGTGAAATCTCTCTCAATGGAGTAAGAGGTTTGTCTAACATCGGAAACTTTTGAAACTCCATAGTCTGTGATTAAGCTCGACCACGAGAGGTTGACCCGGCCGCGGAACTTTGACTCAAGCAAGTAGGGCTCAAGGTAGCCTAGGGCTACCTTGTACTGAGCGTATTTGTATTCAGCGGCAACGTTATAGTTTGTATCCACTCGGGCAGAAACTCCTCGTCCGGTTCCATAAATATTATTGTAAGCGAGTCCTGCATAGCCACGAAGAGTTAGGTTTTGTTCATTAGTAGCGCCGATACCCAAAGTGAACAAGCCAGGATCACGCTCGGTCACACGAATAATCAGAGTGCGATTGGCTGTTGGGGTTTTCTCTTCAAGAGTTAAGATTTCGACTGTGTTAAAATAACCTGTTCGTTGCAGTTTTGCTTTTGCCTCTTCGATTTTGCTAGGGGTGACGATGTCTCCAGGTTGCAAATCAATCACGTTCAGAAGCACTCGATCTTTAGTGAAGGAGTTTCCATCAAGAACGATGTTTGCAACAGAGACCATCGGCCCCTCATAGATTTTAAAATTAAGCTCCGCAGAGGTGTTGCCTTCGCTATAGACAACCAAGTCCTCTTTATCATTTAAAATAGCCATTTCGATATAGCCCTTTTCTTGATAAAAAGTTCGTAAATTTTGAATTGCCTTTTCGAGATCACCTAACTTGAGTGGCGTGTTGCTGCGTAAATCGAGAATGCCGAGAAGTTCCTCGGAAGGTATCGACTTGTTGCCAATAAAATTGATATTCTTAATTTGAGTTAGGGGGCCTTCATCTAAGTTCACATAGACGGTCACTTGATTTTTTTCTTTATTGTACTGAGTCCGAGAGGAATTGATTTTTGCAAGCAGGTGGCCCTCGTTCTGCAAATCAATGACCATATTTCGGAAGGCCTGGTCCAAATCGTCTTTGTTATAGTAGTTATTCTGAATTAGTTCGGAGCCATTGTTTTTTACAAGCTTCGTATAAAAAGTACTGTCACGGCTGATGCTGCCCGTAAACTCAAATTTGGTGATTTTGACCTTCGGACCCTCTTCGATATTTAACATTATCTTGCGTGAAAAGGGTTTGCGGCCTTCGCTTTCTTCGCTTTGAACTTCGACACGAGCGAAGCCCCGAGAGAGATAAAAGTTTTTCACCTTGGCCGCGAGCTCTGAACCGACGTTCGAACTCGCCGAGTAATAGTTTTGTAAATTCAAAACATTGTTTAAGGTGGGAGAGGGGACGTCACGATTTCCCATAAAGTCCACGGAGTAGGTGTCAACTTTATCGAGCTTAAAATTTAGCTGTGATTTGGATTCGTCGGCGTTAAAGGTGATTTCTGGCCCCGAAATTTCAGTGCGAACATAGCCCCGACTGCTCAGGTAGTCGCGGATTTTTTTTAATAGATCTGCAAGCTCGACGTCTGTGAGGGCATTACCTTTGTGACGAGAGAAGCGGCTGCCCATGGATCTGTTGAGATCGGTATTCGGAGACAAAAATTGAATTTGACCAATCAGAGTTTGAATCCCTTCTTTGACTTTGACATGTATTTGCACGTTGCCATTGTTGTCGGGTGGAATTTCTAGATCAATAGAGGCGTTGCGATATCCGATTTGATTGTATTGTTGTCGTAATTTTTCTCCGCCGGAGATGAGACTGTCTTGATTTAAAACATCATTAACATTGGTCGCAAATAAAATTTTAGCTTCGGATTCAGAAATCGAGCGCAAGCCTTCAAACTTTATCAGACTGATGCGGGTTGATTTTTCTGTGTGAATCTGAAATTGCTGGTTCCCTTTGTCGAGAATCTGTATCAAGTCGTAATCGGGGCGGGCTTGCAGGTATCTGATGATGTCATCGAGTGTCTCGAGGGAGAGATTACTAGTTTTAATTTGTGGAAAACGATTTGTCAGTTCAGTTTGCTGCACGGTAGGCAGTGACGAAATATCGAGGGACCGTTTAGGCCCATTGCCAATGGCGAAGGCGATATTTGAGAAAAAAAGAATAGACATCAAAATTGAGTTCAATCTCACTATTTGAACTCCTTTTTAAACTCGAGATCAAGGCCAAAGATGTTTTCTTTGGGCGCTTCCCCAGTGGTCAAACCCTGTGTGCGGGAGTTCGAAGTATCTTGATAGCTGCCGATTGCCGAAACGTTTTGATTGATCAGGTACTGAAGTTTTGCCTCGTTGCTCTGCTCAGCACCCAGGGTTCGGCTGAGGGATGCATTGACTTTATTCGAGAGCTTTCTACTTAAAGTCATTTTCGGAACACTGATGTTACGAGTGCTATCGAATGAAGAAGTGAATTGTACATTCAAGCCCAAGCGATCCTGAAACTGCTTATTAACAGTTTGTGAAAATATCGCAAAACCCAGCTCGTATCCTGTTTGGGCGGCCTGCTCTCTGCCGCCGACACTTTGATCCATGCGCGAAGAGGTCATGCCAAGTGCTAGCAAAGAGACAATATCCTGCTCACTGAGCGGCGGGATGCTGGTGAGACGAATGTCGCGGAGATTCTTAGCGGGGCCTTGCGCCAGAAGGTTTATATCGTAGTCGCTAACACGGGTGTTTGCTGACACATACAACTCAGGATTAACTTCATCGAGGCTGCTAAACTGCAGGGTGCCTGTTTGAACGTTGAACACTTTGTCTTTAAAAGTGAGTTTGGTGCTTTTATCGGTTTGAATTTTTCCCAATAAAATAGGATTGCGGAGGGGGCCTTTTAGTTGCAGGTTGCCTTGAACGGCCCCTTCAACCATCGAGTTTTTTACCAAGAAGCTTCGCTCA
>JAMIQD010000213.1:0-3391 GCA_035914755.1 Pseudobdellovibrionaceae bacterium
GTTTCGAAGCAAAAATTTTAGGCCGCAAAATAATCAACCTCGGCTCGACAGATTCGGGGGAGGGCTTTACGTCTTTTCTGACTGGGTTAATGATTCGTGAGCCCTCAGCAAAAGAATGCTTTGATCAAATCCGAAAAGAACGATACGGCGCCATTTTAAAGCTCGATAAAGATGGCCGTTTCGAAAGGGTCGCAGGCGCTGCCTCAGAAAAGGACTATGTGCCAATGGAGGATAACGGATGCTAACAAAGCCATCCCCCCTCAAAAATGAACGCGGCATGGCCATAATGGAGTTAATACCCATCATGGTAATTCTCGCGATTTTAATCAACTATTCCCTGGGGTTTTTTGGGGCAATTCATACTGGTATCCTCAACTCCATCGCAGCGAGAAACTACGCCTTCGACACCTTCAAGCATCGAAGTAATTTAATTTACCTTCGTGACACTGTCGGGGGCGCCTTAGTCAATTACGAAAAATATGGGTTCCGTTGGCATGCTTCGATCAGCGATAGCAATAAAGGCCAAGAAGAGTTTATCGCAACCGAGAGAAGAATTGATTTCTTACTCAAGGATCAAGAAACGGGATCGAATGATGTCCATATAAAACAAATAAATACTGTCATAGATGGCAAGCGCTTCACTTCTAATGATGGGGTTAATCCTATATGGGTCCGGCCTCAGTATGGAATCTGTTTAAGTGCGAAGTGCGGTAAAAACTAAGGAGTGCGTGTGGGTTCGAACGAAACAAGAAATTTATGGCTGTCCATTGGCGCTGCAGTTTTTGCTGCTATTCTTCTCTATAGCTGGTCGCAAGAAAAGCGTGCCGAATACAATAAAAAATATGGTTCAGTAAAAACCGTCGTCGTTGCAAAAGAAGATATTGCCGAGATGAGAACCATTTACGATACCATGCTGACCACTATTGAGCGCCCCAGCGAGTTTGTAGATCCCGATGTTGTCTCAAATCCAGACGAAATCGTAGGGAACGTCGCCGGAGTTCCAATTAAAAAGGGCCAAACAATTGTTAAAACGAGTCTCTTGACTCCTGGCCCTGACACGGGAATTTCATTGCAAATCGCGCCGAGCAAAAGAGCCATCCCAATCCCTGTGGATGATGTTCGTGGTGTTGCCAAATTGATACGCCCCGGAGACCGTGTCGATATATTGGCCGCTGTAGACATCGGTAAGGGCGTAAATCAAAGAAGAGAGGTTCAGACCCTCATGCAAGATGTCGTAGTTTTAGCCACGGGTGTAAATATAATGAACAATATCCCTCGTGTATTCGAGCTCGACTCAAACGGAAAATCTTTAAGTCAAATTGCTCTCACTGGGGACACAAAATATAGTACAATTACTATAGAGGCGACTCAAAAAGAAGCTCAAGACTTGGTGTACATTCTCTCAACGGCGCCCGGAAATTTGTATTTCACCTTAAGAAATCCAAACGACCGCACCATTCCACCACGTCTTCCGTCTTCAACAGCAGAAAGTATTTCTGGCAAGCCCGTGGTTTTGCTAGACCCGGCGCCAATAGCTCCGCCGGCGCTCGTACCGCAACCGCCGAAAGCTTTGCCGGCGCCTCAAAAGAGAAGTGGCTTCAGGCCGCTGTAACGTAAGTTAAGAGTTAAGACTGGGAAAATGGGGGATGTTATGAAGTTAAAATACTTGTTGAGTTTAATCCTCGTGATTTCATTTCAATTTGCCTTTGCCGAAGACGAAGAACAAGCAGAAGAAGCAAAATACCGCTCTCGTAAATTTATCAGCCTTACCTTGGGGGTCGAACAAGATGAAAAGCTGCCTCCGATACCAGAGGGTGTCGAATTTAAAGGCGACTTCCGTAAGCTCACTACAGCAGAGTTCTCTAAAGAGGCAAATCTAATTCGCTTCACGCCAAGAGCTGAAGGTTTTGCGACAATGACCATCCGCGAGAAAAAAACCGGAAAAATTGTAGCCGAATATAAAATCGATGTTAAGAAAAGCAAGCTTGATAAGGTTGTAAAAGAGATTCGAGCTCTCTTGGGCGACATCGAAGGCATTTCAATCAAGGTTGTTAACAATCGCGTCGTCGTCGATGGCCAAATTCTTTTGCCGCGCGACTTGAGCCGTATTTATAATGTGGTTCAACAATTCGGAGAGCAGGCGTCCTCTTTGGTGACCCTAAGCCCGCTTGCGCAAAAGAAAATTGCCGAATTTATTTCTCGAGATATTAATAATCCAGAAATTGAAGTCCGTGCCGTTAACGACAAATTCATTCTTCAGGGTGTCGCAAATACCGATGACGAGCGCGCTCGAGCGGAAATCATTGCTAAAACCTATGTTCCGGATGTTGTTGTCGATGCCGCCGAAGAAAAAGGGGTTATCAAAAAGCGACGACCCGCCAATGACGGCGTGATAAATTTAATCACGGTTAAAGAGCAGGCTCCAGCGCCGCCATCAAAAATGATCCAAATGGTTGTTCACTATGTTGAAATGAATAAAGACTACTCTAAGTCCTTTAAGTTTCAGTTTACCCCTGGGCTTGAGGATGGTTCAAATCTACAATTCCAAACGGGCTCGGGAGGGCCTGGCGGAGTTGTAACAACCCTCACCGGCGTGATAAACAACCTGCTTCCAAAACTAAACTGGGCAAAAGAACATGGTCACGCGCGAATTCTTGAAAGCACCAGTTTGATTGTTCAAGACGGAAAAAAGGGTGAGATCAAACAGCTCACTAACATGCCTTACTCGGTAATTGGCAAAGACAACACCCCAGGGACAGCTTTTGCTGAAGTTGGAATTAAATCGGCCATCACGCCAGTTATTCTTGGAGAAAAATCTGGAAGCGTGCACATGGATATGGAGTTTGGCCTTAGCAACCTACTCGGCTCTGGTCAAAATGGGGCCCCCATTACTAGCTCAAATACGATCCAATCCACCATTATCGTACGAGACCGCCAAAGCGCAGCTGTGGGTGGCTTAATTCGCAATGCCTCTTCGACAGGCTACAATCGCATGCCAAGTGATGTTAAAAATCCAATTATTTCTCTTTATGCTTCAAAAAGCTTCCAGCGAAATCAAAGTCAGTTTGTAGTTTTTGTCACCCCGGTGATTAAGACTTCGGCTAGCTCGGGAGCAGAGCAAATTAAAAAGAAGTTCCGACTTCGCGACTAAATAATCTGGGCCTGATCAAAGGTCCAGCTGGCCTCAAAAAAAAGCCAACAGCGTCCGATATAGAGATCGGAGGTCCTCATTGGCAATAAATCCCAACTGTAATCTTATCGCAGTCGTTGGCGGAAAAGGCGGCGTCGGAAAAAGCGTCTTCGCTGCAAACTTCTCAATTGCAATGATGTCTGAACTTAGAACACAGGTGTTGCTTGTTGACGCTGACAGCAGGAGCGTCGGCGATCAAAA
>JAMIQD010000214.1:0-3178 GCA_035914755.1 Pseudobdellovibrionaceae bacterium
AACGACAACGGCAATGGCGGTGATAATCAAAATGAGGACAACTCTTCGGATTCGTCTTCAAAAAATGATGAAGACAATTCTAATGATTCCGATTCTAGTAATGAAGTCGTTGACCAAAGAAAAGATGAGCGAAAGGCCGAACTTAAATTTAAGTGGCAACCCGTTTTTTATCTCGATTTAGATTGGGGCAAAAAAGTTACCAACATGACACTTCACAACCCAAATCTCGCAGCTCCCAACTCTCTGGTTGTTGATGACTACACGGGCGGCTTAAGACTTGAAAGATATCACCTCATTGAGGGCGGTCTTGGCGTCAGTGGAAACTGGTGGTACGAAGGCGCTTCAGATTACAAACAATACCTAAATGCATTTGTTGGAATAATTCCTATTCTCGGTTCGCAAATGCAATCTATACAATACGTAAATACAACTAAAGATCTTCAAACAGCGCCCGTCATAAATTCAGTTCCTGAAAAGGCTGCTCAATTAAAAAACTGGGCGATTGGCGACAGCGTTAGCTACCTTAAATCTGGAGGCTTGATATTTTTTGCTGGACTCGCTTATTCCGGATATGGCCCTGGCATTACAGCTATCGCCAAAGGAACTTGGTCTGTCCTGGTTCAAAAAAATAGCCCAACAGATGTCTACGTTAAGATCACAAAGGGCGACCTCAAATCGTTTTCAACGACGATTGCTGGAGCTCTTGTCGCGGTTGGCACGTCAACCTTTAAAGGTGCTGACCAGGGCTTCTCTTTCTTGATCAACGTTCAGTCGGAAGTCGGCAAAAAAGCCTACGAAGACTTGATTCGCGGCAACGTCGGAGCCGTCCAAAAACTTGCTCTTAAAAATCAAGAAGTCCGATATATTGATACTCAAAAAATTGGAACAACTGCCAATTACTTCAATTTCTTCTTTGGCCTCCCAATACTAGCAAACGCAACTTTTTCTGCCGGCAAACTCCAAACCTTTAGCCAAACAGATCTAATTATTGATGGTTCAAAAGTCGACGTACATTACGGAGTCTATATACAGGATCAGCGAACCAAGTTCTTCGGGACTCATACCAACAACACTGTGTCCTTTGCCGGGGCCGCCTACAATATCGCCGATAAAAATGGCTCTACTCGCGGTTATTTCGGGCAATACGTGGTTAACGTTGGTGACGAGAGCTCTACAAGCGGTGACGTCAGCCGCTTTATTGACGAAGTCATAAAAAAATCGGGCCTTAATCAACAAGTCAGCCTGAAAATCCCAAAGGGTGATTTTGACTACTCAAGTGCCAACTTAGAAGTTATTTACTCTCAAACTCAAACTGATCGAATGATGAGTCTCGTCACTTCTGCAAACAAATACCAGTTCGCAAGTTCATACTCTCAATATGTAAGTGATTATTTCTTTAAACACGGCGACCCTTGGAAGCTCTGTGCAAACTCTGGTGCGGACTACACTCAGTGTGTTGATAAAGTCAAAGCAAGCACCGAAGCGGCCTTAATTTCGATGTGGGAATCCTTAACAACAATGAAGGCCAATATTAACAATCCAGAAGCCTTTGCAAAAGCTTACGGACAGTTCGGAAAAGGCGCTGCCGAAAATGCATTAGCCTTTCAAGTTTCATTGGTAATGGCTGGTGAGGGCGTTGAGTTATGCTACCGTATTGAGGGCGCTCGCTTCTCACTTTATGAGTTGTATTTCCAGACGACCAAAACACCTGGCGCCTTCAAAATTGTTAGCAAGCCTGGCCAACCACTTCCAGTTTCTGCACCCGTCACTAGGGCTGACAGGAACAGAGGTATTATTGTGGCGCCGAACTATCCAATTTATCCCCCAGTAAATCCATAGTATTACTTACAGCTAGAACATGGGCGGAGCAGGTCATCTCGATCGTGCTTCCGCTTCGACCTACAGCCTCACTCCTCGGCGAAGACGCGGAGGGGCGGCATCTCTTCTTCGTATTTAAGAATGCGGAGCGAAGGCACAACAACCTCTTGCGACTTTTTTGTAATAATAAGCGCATGATAATTTATGTACTCCACATCAATTCCGGGGATTTTTCGAATCCAATCGGCAATCGAAAGACTCTGTCCATTTTTCGCGACAACTGATGTTCGATTGAAATTGGTGTGAATATAAAGTTTTCCTCCAACCTCAAGATGCCTTAGTGACAAACTCAGAAAGTGATCCACACGAGAGGTATAACTAAAAATTCCAAAGTTATCCGAGCCTTGACGGTAGGTCGGTAGTTCCTTCAGCTCTTCAAAGAAAACTCCTTCGAGTATTTTCAATTTTGGACCTCGGTACTTCGGAAACCACCGCGTGTATTTGTAAGTAATCGCTAGAACATTGGCGCGCTCTTCAACCGGTCGGTGCGGAAACCCTACCTTCGCATTCGGATGAACCGTTTTGGGGTTCAAAGAAAGATACTCCTCTGCCGCCAGGGCCTTGCCCGCGCCAAAATCAATCCACAAATCCGTAGCTCGCAGACGATCGAGATCCGCTATAAAGTCCCGGGTTAAATCCGAGCTGTACTCCCCGAGCCCCCTAGAGGTTACGAATTTGTCACGGCGAATGAGCTGGGTGTCTAAACCTTTTACAGAGTCAAAAATTGCCTGACCAGAAGCAGACCGAAAGACTTCAGCGCAAGTCGATGCTGAGCCAAAACTCACCCAAGGGGTCCACAGCAGTGCAAAAATTAAAATAACTCTCATACCCTGATCAGGATACAAATCCCGTGCCCAAAACTAATAATCACAGTCCTTCACTTGGGGCTGAACGCGGCAGAAGGCGGCGGCCTTGTCTTTAGAGACTACAGTCTCTTCGCTCCACTCTCCATTGGCATTGCAGCGTTTGCGCACACAACGAACCCCCGGATTCTCGAAGAGACAGCTATTTTTCTCTTTTTTGGGATTCCCTTCGCAGGTCCACGAACACTGATTGAGGACACCCGCTGGGGACTTGCAAATAGCCATGGGATTGCTTGCAACCCCTCCCTCAATCGCTTTTTTAACGACGGACTTATCATTCTTTTTTTGTGGTTTTTGCTTCGTAGGTCCTTGCGAATACAATTCTTTCTCTTCTGAAGTCAGCGATTGAACAAGGCCCAACTTCCCTTGAGGAATTTTTTTACCCTTAAGAAGGATGTCATAAACGACCTGCCCCCCCTCTAAAACCCCTTGAAAGG
>JAMIQD010000215.1:0-1764 GCA_035914755.1 Pseudobdellovibrionaceae bacterium
ATTATTTGGAACTTGTTTGTCGTGTTTGGCTTCTGGCTTTTTATTTTCTGACATGGATTTTCTCCCCTGTAATGTTTCATCGAGTCGTAGCAGGACTAGATGTTAGACTTATCGGCCCAGGGTTTTAAAAGTTAAGACAAAAGTTTTGGGGATTAAAATCGAGCCCGCGTCGTCTTTATTTAGAGATGAGGGGAGCTTTTCTCAGATTGAGATGATCCTAAGGAGGCCTTAGGGCTTGCTCTTGATTCGTAGAGCGGATAAATCCAATTGGTTCATGGAATTAAGCTTCCAGCCCAAAAACTCAGGCCGAATAAGCATTGCAAAGTGGATGGGGCCTGTTGGGATCAAGTAGTGCCTATCCATAATAAACTGTAACCCCAGAGTGCAAATTTTTTTTTGTTCTGCGGAGCTAGTGGTCTCGTTTAGATTTTTTAGAATTGTCTGAAATTCGGGTTCTTTGAGTTGAATGTAGTTTTCGGGACTCCAGTCTGCAAAAGTTTCGAGCACCGCTAAGCAGGTGGGACGATCCGGAGAAACGCCCTTTCGAAAAATAGTTGGAGCCTCTTTTTGCAGTTCTGCGATGAATACTTTATTTTCGCGCATTGAAATTTGTACTTTAATATTTAAATTTTTATACCACTGAGCTTGGATCCATTCAGCAATGCGGCGGTGATCCTCTCCGCCAAGGCCAGAGTACATTAGTTTTAAACTCGTAGGGGTGTTTTTGTCTTGAGCCAAAGCCAGCTTAGCTTTTTGCACATCAAAACTGTAACATAATTCTTTTATGGTAAAACTCGCGGGTGTTCCTGAGCAACCCGGCATGCCTTCTAAAGAAAATATTTTTTTTAATTCTGCAAAGTTAAGGGATTGAGCTAAGGCCTCTCTGAGCTTTGGGTGATTTTTTAATTCAGGGCCAAAACCAATATAATCAAATCGAATGACAGGAGTCCAAAGGAAATCAGGACGATTTTTGAACTTAGGTATGTAGAGTGTCGGAAGGCGCCGTAAGAAACTCAGCTCTTTTTTTTCATAAAGCTGAAGAGCGACACTATCTTCGGCGACAAAAAGAAACTCCACGGGGGGACGTTGTTCGGAGTTTCCTTGTTTGTAATGGGGATTGTTTTCAAGTGCTATTTTTTCTCGTGGAAACCATTTTGAAATTTTGTAGGGACCGCTGACAATGAGTTCGTTGGCTTTTTGTTCCGATTGCAATTGGTTTTTTATCGGTGCTAATTGAGTGGCAGCGAGATTGTATTCAAAGTCAGGATCTTTTTCTTCGAATTCAAAACGCAAAGTCGTAGGATCTGGTGAAGTGATGCCTAGGGCTTCTATTTTTTTTTGATTTTTGTAGATAGCGGTGGCATTTTTGATTTTAAAAAGTAAATCTGCCCGCGGAGAAGACTCTTTGGGATCTATGAGTCTTTGATAGGCCTTTAAAAAATCAGAGGCCAGGATCGCGCTGCCATCGCTCCATTTGATATTTTTTTTAATTTTACAAATAAGAACAAGAGGTGTTTCTCGATTGCAAGACTCGCCGAGATCCGGAACCAATCCTTGTTGGTCATCGTAAACATATAAATTTCGATAAAGATTTTGCAGGAGGTAGCTGGAGCTCGATGTCTTTTGCAGATGGGGAGATAAATTTGCTGGCTCAGAGAGGAGATGAAGGCGAAAAGGGCTATCCCCGAAGGACCAAACAGGGACGAGTATGCAAACGTTGAAAAAAAGGATCTTCATCAGCTTGAAGACCCTTGAAGATCCTTT
>JAMIQD010000216.1:0-9879 GCA_035914755.1 Pseudobdellovibrionaceae bacterium
CCACTACCCTTCTTCTTAAAGACGGGCGAAACATTATTTTTAGAAACATAGCGGCTGAAGACGCCGATATTTTTTTAGAGTTCCGTCGTCAGATTCCGCATGAATCTACGCACACCATGCAATATGTGGGAATGGATTTCCCCACAAAAGAAGAAACGGCGAAGAGACTCCAAGCCCAGCACGATGATAAAGTAATTTTGAATATTGGTGCCTTTGATTCTGGAAAGGTTATTGGGTATTTAAACTTTAGAATGCCAAATCCCGAGCACCCCTGGGTTCAGCACCTTGGGCAGTTTGGCATGTTTATTCTCAAGGATTACTGGGGTCATGGAATTGGCAAAAAACTTTTAGAGTTGCAAGAGGCTCATGCTAAAAATCATGGAATCACCAGAATTGAAGCTATGGTGAGAATAAAAAATGAACGTGGCGTTAAGCTCTACGAACATAGTGGATATAAAATTGAGGGAACCCGTAGGCGAGCAGCAAAAATAAATGGTGAAGTTCAAGACGAGTATTTTATTGCAAAAAATCCAAATGTATTGCAAATACACTCTTTGGGAAACTCACGAAAGTGTTAAAGATAGTTTGGAATATATAAAAGATTATATTTTTGATTATTATTCCAATGGAGTTCCCGAGCCATTGGGAATCACGCTTAAAGAAAATCCGCAAAAAGTGATTGGAACCGTTGGTTGTTTTTGGACTTCTAAGTCAGCAAAAGCAATGGAGCTTGCTTATGCGATTGGTGAAGAACATTGGGGCAAAGGCTTGGCCGTAGAAGCCTCTCAAGCAATTATGGATTATTGTTTTAAAGAGTTTTCTCTTAAGCGAATCCAAGCCCGCTGCAAGACAGAAAATAAATCAAGTAGCCGAGTCATGGAAAAACTAGGCATGACCTATGAAGGAACATTGAAGTCCGCCATTTTCCATAGAAACAAGTTTTGGGATATGCACTATTATGCGAAAATTAGAGAGGACTAGAAATGGCAAAACAACATCCAGTTTCTCCCGAACACACTGCAGTTAGGACAGCACTATGGCGAGCGCTCCATGTCTTACTTGATGACAAGCCTCCTGTTTTCTCTGATGAGATGGGAGCGAAAATCATTGCTGAAGAAAACTGGAAGAATCGTCCTGACATGGGAGCTGATTTTTCAAAGAGTATGCGTGCCTCTATCGTGGGTCGTGCGCGCCTCATTGAAGATTTGGTTGAAGAACGCTTTAATCAAGGAGTTAATCAGTATGTGATTCTGGGCGCAGGTCTGGATACTTTTGCTTTTCGCAGGGTCGAACTTGCCTCACAAATGCAAGTCTTTGAAGTAGATCAGCCAGGCCCGCAGGCGTGGAAGCGAAAACGGCTTTTGGAGCTAGGAATGACAGCGCCAAGCGGACTTCATTTTGTGCCCGTTGATTTTGAAGCGGGCCAGTCTTGGTGGGACGAATTGATTAAAGCGGGATTCGATAAAAGCAAATCGGCAATCATCGTTTCAACTGGCGTTTCAATGTATCTATCCAAAGATGCCAATGTTGCGACTCTTAAGCAAGTCGCAAGGCTTGCTCCAAACTCTTCATTTGCAATGACATTCATGCTGGCGCTCGATTTACTTGAACCTAAAGAAAGATCGATGATGGAGTTTGTTATGAATAAAGCAAAAGAGAGTGGGACGCCCTTTGTTAGTCTATTCAAACCAGAAGATATTGTTTCTCTTGCGATAAGCACGGGATTTAAAGAGGCAAAATATGTTTCAGCAAGGGAAATTTTTGAGCGCTATTTCGCCGGGCGCACTGATGGTTTGAATGCTGGAAATGCCGAAGCATTTTTGATTGCTTCTACGTAGGGCATGCCCCTAATTGTTAAAAAAAGCTTCGAGCTTTTTTCGTGAGTTGCTGATTTGCTGATCGGAACAGGTAATTAAATCTCGCACACTTATTAAGTCCAATATTTTTCCATAAGCTTCGTGTTCATCATCTTCATTAACTCGGGACGAAATTTCGATGAACTCATTTGTCTTTTTAAACGAAGAAATATCTAGTGCAATCTCGCTATTCTTTTTGACTAAAATAAAAGACTGATTTTCAAAAGGCCCAGCAAGTTCAACGTTTGATGGAATCTTGAAGCCCTCGGCGTCAAGCCACTCGAGTTGTGTTTTATTAAATAGCGCTAGAAGATCCCCTGAGTTTTGGATCTTGGTGAATTCTTGAACCGATATTTCGTAAGTTATTTTACAAGCTAATTTTTTGTAGGGGCCGTGAAGATCGTATTCGCATTTCTTCTTCGTTATGTCTTCATCGAGAAATTTAGAATTGCTATTCATAGGATTAGATAAGATTGGCGAGTTCTTTTTTAAAGTTATTTCCGCGACATTATTTTTATTATCAAGGCGCACTCGAGCTGACCATCCGGCTTTAAATAGACTCATGTTTCGATTGTCTAACAAATAGGATTTAAATTCACGAGACCGCACCCAATCCTCTAACTCAAGCTTCTGAGCGACCGCAGAGCTGGGTTCGCAAAGACTGACTTGAACTTCTGTTTTTAGGTCCTTGAATTGGAATGCTAAGCCCGTAACCAACGCTAGCAACACCAGATCCCCCCCCGTGCGGCCTTCTTTAGGAAAGCTCGCTTATCAACAGTTCAAGACTTTCTTTAACATTCAGGCGTTTTTCGAGATCTTGCGCTTCTTTCCACCGGAATTCAATTTAGTTCAGAAGCTGTTTTGTTTGTTTTTTGTCAAGATCGTCTTTTTCAACCTCAAGTTTAGCGAGTTTTAAACACCTTTTCAAATTATGGCTCAAAAAGGGCTCTTTCTCGCCACGAGGAAGAATTAAGCCACCAATGAAAACCACATAGGCCCTATGTGCAAATATTAGTCCGGGTCAACAACATTGCCCTTTAAAAATCGCCTTGATGAGCGTCTCTTTGCTTTTCCTTCAAGTGTTCTGCTTCAATGGCTAAAATCGAAGCGGATAGTACCGCAGTAAAGCACACAAAAATTACCGTCCCCGACAGCATCATCACCATCGACAAAGCCTTGCCTGGCGTAGTTAAGGGGAAAATATCACCCAGTCCAACCCCCGTCGTTACTGTGACGGTATAGTAAAGAGCATCAAAGAATGTTGCGACCGAAGTATTCACGCTTTTTTCGATAAAATAAAACATGGCGGCAAAAAAGATCTGCGCAGTTACAGCAAGCGAGGCCATATAAATAAAAACAGGACGTTTGAAGCTCTTTATAAAGCTTCTCGTAAAACTCCACATAAGATTATGATGTCCTCTGAGCATTTTGAGTCCTCCAAAATGAAGCTTAACTGCTTTGCCAAGAATTAAATATCAGAATCCAAAAGAAGTCATTAACTGAAGTGTATATCCAAAACGGGACGTCTCGGTTTTTATTTAACGACTGAATTTCCGTCATTTTGTGGAACTAATAAATCTTCAAGAAAGAATGCGGAGAGCTCGGATCTTCCAGATAGGCCTGATTTTGAATAGACTGCCATTGATTGAACTCGTGCTGTTTTCTCTGCAGTGTTTCGAATTTCTGCAATCTCTTTAAGACTCATTCCTTTCAGCAACAGAAAGGCGACTTCTTTTTCTGCGGTCGACAAATTCCACTTTGAAAGCTGTTGATCTATGGCACTTGAAAGGCCATCTAGATATTTTCTTGATTCTAGCTTCCAAAGCTCGGCCTCTTTTTTGAAGTCGGTGAATTCAGTAACATTCTTTTCAAGGCGGCGTTTCAATTCGACAGAGCCACGAAGGACGTAAAACACTCCGAATAAAGCGATCAGAGCAATAGACCCTTCGACAAAAACATGCCAAACGACTACACCCTCCTTCGAATCAGTGAAAAGATCGAAACCAACCATGATGGCGACGATTGAAAGTATGGAGGCAATGACGAGCCTTTCTTTTTGATTCAAAACCTACCCCTTGGCTCTTGCGAAAAATAAATTAATCGTCATCACCGTCTTCTCTTTTTATTTCTGTGTTATCCATACCTTTTTCATCCCCTTCGTTCTCGCCAAGATTGAGGGTTGTTCCGAAAAATTGAAGGGTCCGATTTTGAGCATCGTAGTTTTTAAAAAGATGAAGCCCAAAGGCGACGACGAGACCAATCAGTAAGATCCCAAACGGCGACTTCGAAGAGCTGATTCTCTGATCGCTCGCAATATCAACTTTCTTTCCATCAACCATACTAAGTCCAATTATTTCTTGGTGCCGAATTGTGTGAAGCACAATGCCGGCGACATGGAGCACTACGACAATAATAAAGCCGTTCGCGAAAAGCTCGTGAATGTCTTCGAAAGTTTCTTTATCTGGTCCTGAGGTCATGAGGTACCCTGTGACAGCAAGCCCAAGGGCGAAGGTCATCATTATGATGGCAGCCCAGCTTGATGCCGGGTTGTGCCCAGCCCATCGTTTTTTTTCGCCAGAAATAATTCCTCTAAAATAGCTAACTAGATCTGTTGGATTCAAAGCAAAGCTAGAAAATCTCGCATGCCGGGTTCCTAAGACTCCCCAGACAATCCTGAGCAGCACTAAGAAGCCCAATGTAAGACCTGCCAGCGAGTGGTAATTAAACCACGAAGAATCATCGTCGACGGTCTTGGCGATAATGAAGCCCGTCAAAAATAGGCCCGCGAAAATCCAGTGAAAAAGTCTTGTAGGTAGGTCGTAAACCAGCTGTCGTCCCATAATAGCCCCCATTTAAAACAAATATTGTTCTCTTTACGCCTCTAATTCTAGCTCAAGCGCGGCTTGAGTCCATTGGCCACATGACCTAGACTGGGCAATACCATGAGTTTAGGCCATTTGGTCAATTTACGAAATACATATCGAAACGATACTGTTGTTGAGCATGGGGATTGGCCCATAGCAACAAAAGGAGAAATTCAATGAAGCACTTAGTCTTGGTTACCGTGGTTACGCTTGCTAGCTTATCTGCCTACGCAAAGAAGAATTGTACTGAGCTCCCCAAAGACAAATGGATGAATGAGGAGGACTTTAAGAAAAAGGTAGAAGGACTCGGATACAAGATTAATAAGTTTAAACAACCGGGGTCTTGCTACGAAATCTATGGACTCAACAAAAGCGGGAAAAAAGTGGAAGTCTATTTTAATCCAGTAGATGCCTCAGTTGTTAAGGAAGAAATTGACTAAGAAAACCTGAGAAAACTGTGACACAGGCTCGGCTCTTGACGGCGCGAGCTGTAGCGGCTACTAGTTAACAGAATAAAATTGGGAGCCCATATGAGCGAGCCAACACAGTGTCCAGTCTGCAAGTCGGAGAATATCTATTTTGATGGAAACCTATGGATTTGCCCCGAGTGCTCGCATGAGTGGACTGCGTTCGAAGCCGAGACGAATGCAAAAATTGAAGTTGAAGATACACATATTCGAGATGCCAATGGCAATATCCTTGCTGATGGCGATTCCGTGACGGTTATAAAAGAGTTAAAAATTAAGGGGTCAACTTCCGTGGTCAAAGTTGGAACAAAAGTTAAGAATATCCGGCTTGTCGATGGGCACGATGGTCATAATATCGCCTGCAAAATTGATGGAGTCGGCGCGATCAATTTGAAGTCTGAATTTGTAAGAAAGGCATAGAGCAAAAGCCTCTGCTCGAGACTTATGTCTAGCGCGCAGGATGTTAAGTCAAATATTCGTCTTTATTTAATTGGGGTTAAATATATCCTGAAAGGGTAAGGAACAATGACAAATGAAAATATTAATTGCGATACTGCCCCTGATTTTTTCTGCCCAAGCAGCGACGGCTAGCTACTTGCCAGAAGATATTTACAAAAATATTAAATGCCAAAAAGAGCTACAAAGCCATTTAGGGAGTCTGTTTTCGAAAGATCCAAAATGGGAACGTACAGTCGACACTAGTTTTGATACCCAGGCCTTCAGGGCCTCCGAAAAAATCGGCGAATGGTATGAGCTTCGCGTGACTGAGGGCAAGCCCCCTGCGATTAACTTCGTCTCAACAAAAAAGGGGACCGAATATTCTTGGAGTGAAAGCTGCGCGCTGGCAACAAAGACCCTTTCGGGCTTCGAGTTTTTTAAACAAAGCAAGAAAAACCTTATCGACAACTTTTCAGATGAGGATCTAGTTCAGACCCTGCAGACAAACAAAACCGGCGTTATCTATGTTTGGTCACCGCGCATGGTTTATTCTGTGACCGAGTTTTTTAGAGTGCGCGCCCTCGTCCAAAAAAAAGGCTATGAGTTCATCCCGGTCCTTGATCACTCGGCGACTGTTCAAGAGGCGAAAGACGCAATGAAAACACTTGGTGGAGAATTAAAATTGCACGTTGCAAGTCTGCAGCGAGAGCCTTCATCTGTTGGCCCATACAAGAAATTAAACTCTGTTGAGCTCTACATGAGAAATTCGAGCCTGCACTTTCCGGTAATTTATATGTATTCAAAAGGACAATTGCATCCGAGACGCATCGTCGGAGTTCTTACGGATAAGGGTTTAGATTTGGCAATGACCGAATGGTTAGGGGAACTTAAATGAAAAGCGCACTTTGTTTTTTTGCGATTTTATGTAGCGTAGGTGCGGCCTCAGCAAAGTGTATTCCTGCAAATGAATATATACCCTTCGTTGGTAAGGCGACAAAACCAAACAGCAATGGTATGATAGCTCTCGGAATGTACTCGAGGATCAGCCCTGACGGTCGTTTTGTGTTGCGGTCATTTTCGGGCGATCACCTGAGCGCCGTGACCTTGATGGAGATTTTTAAGCAACCGAATGGACAAAAAGGGGCCCGCGCTTATGAAACTGATTTTGATAACGAGGCGTTTCCGGTTCAAGGCAGTTGGAGATTTTTGGTTGATATCGATGGCTCGCACTATTTAGTAAAAGACATAGTGACTCTTCAAAAGGACGCACGAAAACAATTTCGCGGCGGCATCACCGGATTTTATACAGCGGCAGCAGAAAAACCGGGGGCCTCGGATCAGAGTATCCAAATACGAACTCTATCGTGGCCCAGCGAGAGAGTTGGTGATCAGCTCGAGCAAGGGGTGGGCCAGCTGACCAATGAAACCATTTATGTTAGGAAGAACCCAGATAAGAGCTATAGCAAATATGATTCGTTTGGGCCCTATTACATGTGCAGCAACATTCAAAAAACCGAGGGCATGACTTATTCGCTTCCGATGATTTCTACTGATGGCACAGAGTTTTCTGCTCTGCCGCAAAATCCTGCGGATCGTAAGGTTTCGATGCGCGTCTATAAGTTTGGCGCTGACAATAAGTCCTGCGAAAAATCTGACGATTTAAACGTAGCGACCTCTAAGGCAATATTTGGCATCGCTCAAAATGGAAAAAAAGCACCTGTTGTCTTTTTATCGGGCTCGACAGTCGATAATAGACCAGCCTATGGTATTCATCTCTATGACCGCGATCTCAAGCGCACATTTTTTGTTGGCGATCGCGCAAAGCGCGTCTCAGCGGATTCGTTCCCGGGAATGACAAAAGATGGGCGAGTCGTTTACGGAGCGCGCTGGCGCGACTGCGAGGCCTGCCCTGAAACACTCGGCTATGTGATCACTGATTTTTATCAGGCAGAAGACGTAAAGAGGTTCAAAGAGCAGCATCCTGATCAAGCGAAGAACTTCAAGCAATGTATAACTGAAGAAGAAGTGGCAAAAGTTGAGGCCGAGCAGTCGGTACTTTATGGCTTTTAGGTAGCAATGTTATTTAGCACAAGGGCCGCGATGCGTTTCAGTTAAAAATCATGCCGAATTTATTCTTTTGAGTGAGAACAAGGTGTAAACTCATGACTGGTTGTTGATGATGACAACCACTGAATAAACAAGGATGGTGATGTATGAAACAAGCAAAAGCCTTATCTGAGTTTTTAAAAGAAAAACGTACGCACTCCGGCCTTTCGCAGAAAGAGGTGGCCGACAAATTAGGATACAGCTCTGCTCAATTTATTTCAAATTGGGAGCGCGGCCTTTCGAGTCCACCGATGCACACGCTGCGAAAACTTGCTGAAATGTATAGTGTGAATGTCGACGAGATGTTTGAAGTAATTTTAGAATCGACACTGGAGCAAGTGCGTACAGATCTTCGAAGTAAATTCTATAGCCAAAAAAAAACTTCGCCTAATGATGTCCCAATGGATCTTTAAAAAAAAAGCCGCCTCGCAGGCGGCTTTTTTTAGAGTTTAAGAGGTTTTTTAGTCCTCATCCTCTTCTTCATCTTCTTCCTCGTCGTCGTCATCATCATCATCGTCGTCGTCATCATCATCATCGTCATCATCTTCGTCCTCATCATCGAGGTCCTCCGAAGCTTCAATGCGAATCAGCCAGCCCTCTTCGTACGGATCTTCTTGAATAAGGCTAGGATCATCAATGACTGCTGAATTGATTTCAATCACAGTTCCAGAAACAGGAGAGTAGATATCTAAAGGACCGTCATCTGTTTCGACGGTTCCACAGACCTCTTCGGCTTCGACTTTATCTTGTTCTGCTGGCAGATCTACAGAAGTAATTTCGTCAAAGTCCGCCAGCCCGTCTTCGTTGATTCCTATGGTGATAACGCCATCTTCATTTTGAACCCAAAGATAGCCCATAAAATTTCTAACATCGTTGGCAGACATAACGTTCTCCTTAGTTCCTAAACAGTCCTAGATATCGTAATACAAGTGAAACTCGTACGGTACCGGTCTTTGTTGAACCGGACGCACCTCTCGATCAATTTTATAATTGATCCATGTTTCTATTAAATCGTCACTGAAAACATCGCCTTTTTTTAAGAATCCGCCATTTTTCTTAAGATTCATCAAGCTTTCCTCCAGCGTTCCAGGCACAGATGGAATTCCTGCAGCTTCTTGCGGAGAGAGCCCGTAGATATCTTTATCGAGCGGATCACCAGGATGAATTTTGTTAATAACACCATCAAGTCCCGCCATCAGAATGGCGGCTTGAGCGAGGTAAATATTGGCAGCTGGGTCTGGAGTTCTGAATTCAATACGTTTTGCCTTTGGATTTGGTCCAGAGTTTGGAATACGCATCGCCGCAGAACGGTTTTTAAAGCTATATGCGAGTTTTGTCGGAGCTTCAAATCCAGGGACCAGACGCTTGTAAGAATTTGTTGTCGGATTGATGATGCCGCATAAGGCGGGGGCATGCTTCAGAACACCGCCGATATAATACAAGGCCATTTCGGAAAGGCCAGCGTACTTATTGCCAGCAAAAAGATTTTTTCCATCTTTCCATAGGGACATATGGATATGCATGCCCGAGCCGTTGTCATTAAAAAGAGGTTTTGGCATAAAGGTCGCGGTTTTGTTGTGGCGTCGAGCGACGTTTTTAATGATGTATTTGAACCACATCATTTTGTCGCCCATTTCAAGAGCGGCATCATAGCGGAAGTTAATTTCAGCCTGTCCCGCAGTCGCCACTTCGTGATGGTGACGCTCAACAATCATTCCCGCTCTTTCAAGCTCTAGGCACATCTCTGTGCGAATGTCCTGTTGCGAGTCCGTTGGCAGGGCCGGAAAGTAACCCTCTTTGTGTCTAATTTTGTAGCCCAGATTTTTGCCGCCCTCTTCTCGGCCGGAATTCCAAATCGCCTCGTCACTGTCGATGGAGTAAAATGCCGAGTTGTTATTTTGCTCGAAGCGAACGTCATCAAAAATAAAGAATTCAGCCTCAGGTCCGAAGTAGGCAGTGTCAGCAATTCCAGTGGATTGCATAAAGGCGACAGCGCGCTTGATCACTTGGCGTGGGTCTCGATCATAGGGTTGCAATGTTTCAGGCATACAAACATCACAAATAAAAGACAATGTTGGCACCTGCATAAAAGGATCCATTTTCGCAGTGGAAGGATCCGGCAGAATAATCATATCAGATTCTTCGATG
>JAMIQD010000217.1:0-1930 GCA_035914755.1 Pseudobdellovibrionaceae bacterium
TGTCTTTTGTCAGCGCCAGTAAAATCTCAAAAGAAACTTTACCGATACCTTTGACAGAGAAAGAGAGCTTCTTCCAATCGGTCCCCCTGATGACTCTTGCGAGTCGGCTAAAGTTAGCATTCAGTTAGGATTTGCTCTTTTTCCTCCTGGATTTATGGCTAGGCTCGATCTTTTGCTGATTGAGCTTACCCACTATATCTAGGGGGGCGTCAGAGTGGCCAAGTCCATATGGCCTATCTTCCTCACACTTGAAGCATGTTCAGTTTTTGAATCGGAGTCAAACCCAATTAAGAAAAAATTTACAAAAAAATTCTGTCGCTGCTTATCATTTAAGCTACAAAATTGATCTTGTTGACAAGTCTGTCTTGCTAAAAAAAGCCACATTTCTTTGCAGTTTGCTCAGTGAAAAATCATCTAAAGACTTGAAACGACGAAAAAACATGAAATTAACGCGGGGCCTGCTCCAACGATTCTGTCAGGATCTTAAACCACATCGGAGAACGTCTTAGGCAGGCAAACTTTTTTGTCGCAGACACTCGATAAAGGTCTGGATAGAGGGGTCCTCAGTTTTAAAAAACTGACTTTGATAAGCCTTGTGGGAGCGCAAAAAATCAATAATGAACTGATGGGTTCCCATTTTGTCTGCAGTCCACGAGGGAGCCACAAGCTCGTCCCAGCGGGGCGCTAAAGCTGCGAGGCGATGAAGCGCGATATGAGGAGCCAAGTGTTGCAAAAATAGCTGAGCTCGATGGGTGTAGGTTTCTCGGTCCACCGGAGAAAAGAGCCCTTGATTGTAGAGTTCTTCAAGGGGCGTATTCTTAAGTACGTGCAAATTGTGAAGTTTGACATTGGTGATGGGGAGGGAGTTTACAATCTCCGCAGTGCGAATGATGTGTTCATCCGTTTCGCCTGGGTTGCCAAAAATTAAATGGATTCCAAGGTCGACGTCCGTGTTGTCGGCAATTTTATAAATGGCATCGAGGGACTCTTGTGCGGAGTGTCCTCGGCGCATAAATTCTAATTGGTCATCAAAAAAACTTTGCACACCAAGTTCGACCGCAACAAAAGAGCGTTGATGAAATTCTTGCCAAAGATCCATCACTCCTTTTGATAAGCAGTCGGGGCGGGTGCCGACGACAAAACCTTTTACAAAATCATAAGACAAAGCAGTCTCAAAGTTGTGTCGAAGCCCTGAGAGTTTTGTAAAAGTGTTGGTGTAGGCTTGAAAGTACACCAAAAAACTTTTGGCTTTGAATTTTTTTTGAATATGCAGATGATATTTTTCGATTTGCGCCTTGAGCTCCATGGAGAGGCTCTCTGCTCTGGCGGCAGACCCCCAGACATCACAAAAAACGCAGGTTTGCATTCCTTTGAGTCCGCGCCGATTCGGGCAGTCGTCAACGACGCTGACGGGGATTTTGTACACTTTTTCGCCGAACCGATTTGTGTAGTGTTCGGCAATTGTGTTATAAGGGAGACCTCTCCAACCTTTTTCCATGGCTTGGTTATATGGAGCCTGCAATGAAAGTCAATGAGGATGCCGACGGCTTGGTCTGAAATCGGATTTGAAGTAGAAATTACGGGGGATGGAAGCCCTAGTTTGAGAATGCATCAGGGGGAATCCATGCATCACTCCGGAGGTGCCGCTGCCGAAACTGAATTGATTTACGGCAAGGTCATCCGAAATTGTTTTTCCCGTATTTTAGAGCCACATTTTTTATCCGTAGGGCTCGGCTTGGGTTACGTTGAACTTGTCGTCGCGAGAGAGGCTTTGTTAGGAAATAATCTTAGCTTTACACTTGAAAGTTACGAAATTATTCCGGAACTTAAAAGCTTCTTTGTAAAATGGTTGAGGAACGAGCCGCTTCCGGAAGAGATTTGCCGGACCTATGATGATGTCTCCGGTTATATTTTAAAAAACACGGGCTTG
>JAMIQD010000218.1:0-9490 GCA_035914755.1 Pseudobdellovibrionaceae bacterium
GGAGTTGGGATTTTCTATATGAAAATGCTGCTCGCCGTAGTCATTTTTATTGTGACCCAGTTCGCCAATGTCACCACAGCTTTTGCCTACAGCGGCGAGATCGGATATTTGGGGCCGGTCGACTGGGATTCATTTCATAGTTATATGAGCAAAAGGCAAAGAGAAGATCAT
The DNA here is from genome assembly GCA_035914755.1 of Pseudobdellovibrionaceae bacterium. Classification (GTDB taxonomy): domain Bacteria; phylum Bdellovibrionota; class Bdellovibrionia; order Bdellovibrionales; family Bdellovibrionaceae; genus JACMRP01. The sequence continues at coordinate 172 of JAMIQD010000218.1, forward strand.
GTTCTTGGCACCAGCTATATGATCAGCGGGGTGATTGCAACGGTTGGCGGTGTTGTTGGTTATTATAGTTCCAGTGATCCCCTTAGTCGTGGTGTATATGCTGTAGCCCAGTCGGTGGGCGTTGCGGCAATAGGATATGGAGCGAATGTGTATTGGATTGGCAATGAGTACAACTCATTCTACCACGCGATTGAGGGATCGAGTTTAACAAGAGAGCAAAAAGCGGAAGTTCTAATCCGGTATTTAGCTCAGGACCGTGAGTATCGAAAAAAAGCGAATTGGATACAAGTAGCGACGCATTCATTGATCGCCGTGGTGAATTTTTATAGTGCTTATCGAGAAGAAGATCGAACTGTCCGCAACTTACTCTACTTTTTGGGCGGAACGAATGCCGCTATTGCATTTTCGTATGCGTTTTAGTCGCTCAGCAGTTGTCGCTAGAAAAATATCTTTAAACCTGTTTTAATTCCGGCGCGATTTGTATTGGTTTCGACTCCCGAGTTATTGTAAATCGTGGTCTCTTTGTACCAAGCTCCAAAAATACGAAAATTTTTGAAGTCAATGAAGGCTCCACCCTCGGATAAGTTTCCGCTTATATCTCCTAGGGTGAGTTCATTGGTTGGAATGTAGTAACGGTACAGACCGTCAAATCCAAAATATTTTGTGAGATAGAGCTGTATACTTCCCTGGGCGAATTGTTGGTTGAGACGTACTTGATTGGCTGTAATGTTTCGAGTGCGCTGGCCATAGTGAACAGCAAGGTAAGACCCTTGAATGGTGTGACCAATAAGCCGCAAGTTGAACAGCCCAGAAAGGTCATTAATTCCCTCTTGGGTGTTGTTTTCATGTTCGGCGGTGAGGCCGACAAATTGGGCGTAGGCGGAGAGAGAGCCTTGATATGAGGTGAAACTATTGGTGACTCCGCCCGATAGAGTTTCGGTCTGAAAACTATTGTAGGAGCCCCCAAGCACTAGTTCAAAGGGGGAGGGGGCATTCATCGATAGCCACATGTCCATCATGCGATTTCTGTCTTTTTGTTCTAGCCACTCCTTGAGGGTCCAACGTTTACTTTCGCGACGTTCCGCTCTTTGGATGAAGTCTTTAGTGCCGCTGCCGGAACTAGACTCCTCTGCCGACGCAGCAGTGGCAAGAGAGAGTGACAAAAAAATGGAAAGGCATAGACTTAGCTTGAAACGAAACATATTTGAACCCCCATTTTTAATTTTGCCCTTTGGGGGGTGTTGGGTCTAAGATTTTATTTGGTTGTCTAAGTTTGGGACTGAGGTCGAGATGTATATTCATGATTTGAATCCATTTGCTATACAGTTTTCTGAGAATTTCGGAGTTCGTTGGTATGGACTCTCCTATATGCTGGGATTCATTTGTGCCTATTTATTGATTCGTTGGTTGAGCTATCGTCAACGCGCGGGTCTCAATCCCAATATGGTCGGGGATTTTATCACATACACGGCGATTGGAACCCTGGTTGGTGGTCGTTTGGGGTATGTGTTTTTTTACGCACCGGATTTGATTTTAAAGTTCAAGGGCGAGTTTCCATTTTGGGGCGTTTTAGCTATCAATGAGGGAGGGATGGCAAGTCATGGTGGTATGATCGGGATTGTACTAGCCTGCTTGCTGTTTGCTCGGCGCTATGGCGTGAACTCTTTGTATCTTCTTGACTTGGTCGCAGTCGCGGGACCTATCGGTGTTTTTTTTGGCCGCATCGCAAATTTTATCAACGGTGAATTGGTGGGGAGGCCCGCGCCTGCAGATTTTCCTCTGGCGGTGAAGTTTCCACAGGATATATTAACCTGGCCGACGCTTGAACCAGCAAAGTTGAGTCAGCTTTCTGGTGTTGTTGAAAAGCTGGGAGTGACCGGCACGGAATGGGCAAGCCTACTTGAAAAAAATCAATTTGACTTGATTGCCACGAGTCATATTTATTCGACCCTCAACTCGATTATTAGTGAAGTTCAGAGGGGGAATAGTGCGGTTGTGGAGGCTCTTTCTCCGTTTTTAGTGGCGCGCTATCCATCTCAGATATTTGCGGCTTTGGGCGAAGGATTGTTTTTATTTTTATTTTTATTTTTGTTGTGGCGGCGAGGACGTAAGCCGGGGTTTATTGCCTCGACGTTTATTGTAATGTATTCGCTGGTCCGAATAGGTGATGAATACTTTCGGTTGCCAGATTCTCAAATTGGTCTGCAGTGGTTGGATCTGACGCGCGGGCAATGGTTGAGTATCGGAATGTTGTTTATTGGTCTTTGCATGATGTTTTTATGGGGGCGCTCGAACTCACTTAATATCCCAGGCTGGAGCCGGGGATATAGTATTCGATTAGGGCGAAAATAGACGGGTCTATTTCTGTGAGATTTTAGCTAGGAATTCTTCAACAGAGAGATTTTCTTGCTCGCCAGTTTTTAGATCCTTAACGGCCATTTTTTTAGTTGCGACTTCACTTTCGCCGATGACGAGGGCAAAAGCCGCTCCAATTTTGTCGGCTTTCTGAAAGCGTTTTCCCATTTTTCCGGAGAGCAATATTTCGACTTTGTAGCCCGCCAATCTCAGTTGGTGGCAGGATTTGAGTGCTTGGGCCTCGCCAAGGGGGTCTGCAGGTATCACGGCCAAGAGAGGGGTTGTTTTTTTGTAGCTTTCTTCTGTAATCAGATCTGCAAGTCGATCGATGCCTGCAGCCCAGCCGATTCCGGAAGTCTTGGGGCCCCCCATCATTTCAACAAGTCCATCGTAACGACCGCCAGCGAGAACGGTTCCTTGGGCGCCAAGGCTGGTCGTTACAAACTCAAAAACAGTGTGGCAATAGTAGTCGAGACCACGAACGAGCTTTGGGTTGATTTTGTAAGGAATGCCGAGACTTTCAATTCCGTTAATGACAGCTTTAAAAAAAACGGAGGATTCTTCATTGAGAAAATCCTGCAATACTGGGGCATTCGCAATAAGTGCACGATCCCCCTCATCTTTGGAATCTAGAATGCGCAAAGGATTCTTTTCTAAGCGCATCTTACTGTCGGCAGAAAGCTGATTTTGGTATTGACTGAAGTATCCCACGAGAGCGCTTCGATATTGAGCGCGACTGGCAGTATCACCGAGAGTGTTGATTTCGAGGTGGCAGTTATCGGCAATTCCAATTTTACTAAGGAGATCCCATGCAAGAGCCAGGCTTTCAACATCTGCAAGGGGTGACTCAATGCCCAGGCACTCCACTCCGAGTTGTTTAAACTGACGATAGCGACCCTTTTGCGGGCGCTCATAGCGGAACATTGGGCCATGGTAGTAAAACTTCAGAGGTAAATTTTGTGCCATTCCCTCTGAGACAAAAGCGCGAGCAACACCGGCAGTTCCTTCGGGGCGGAGAGTGATGCTTTCGCCGCCGCGATCGATGAAGGTATAGGTTTCTTTATTTACAACATCAGAGGTTTCGCCGAGCGTGCGATGAAAGACTTCAGAAAACTCGAAGATCGGAGTTTCTATCTCGCCGTAACCATAAAGGGTTGCAAGATTATAGGCGTTAGCCTCGATATACCTAAACTTAACATTGTCTTCTGGAAGCAAGTCCCGAGTCCCGCGGACCCTCTGTAGTTTATCACCCATGCAGAAAAACCTATCATGCAGCTTCTACAAAGGGTATCCGGTCTCTTTTTGTATCGCGTCGCATCCGAGGTGGAGGTTTAAGGTGAGTTGCAAATGAATTGCGTTTTGCAGCCAAGAGACTCATATTACGGATATGAAAAAGTGGTTACTCGGAACTGGGATATTTATTCTTGCGGTGGTTTTGGGCGCGGTTTTGTTTCATAAATTTTCCACGGTTGGTGGCGACGCGAGTGGCATCGAGGTCGATTGGCGGTTACTAGGGCAGATGGATTATGTCACCGCTAAGTCTAGTAGCCCTGAACTTGAGGCCCTGAACGGAAAGAGAATAAAAATTCCAGGTTTTATGGTGCCTCTCGAGGACAGTCAAAAGTTAGTGACAGAGTTTTTACTTGTGCCGAGTCCGCAGGCTTGTATCCATGTACCGCCCCCACCTCCAAATCAGATGGTTTTCGTTAAGATGAAGAACGGTGCGGAAGTGGCTTTTGGACCTATCTGGGTTTACGGAACTTTAAATCTTGTTTCTAAAAAATCTATATATGGCGAAGCCTCATTTGAGTTGATTGGTGAGAGCATTGAGCCCTACAGGTAGGTGGCTATGCAACATCTGATAGAGATTCAAGATCTTCAGTATAAGTATCAAAATGCTCAGGATTATATTTTATCTATTCCTCGGTTTATTTTAGAAAAAGGCGAAAGAGTTTTTCTTTATGGGCCAAGCGGGTCGGGTAAAACGACCTTTTTAGAAATCCTCGCGGGGATCCTAAAAGCTCAAAAGGGGTTGGTGAAAATATTGGGACAAGACATCTCAAGTCTGTCAGACGCTCAAAGAGATCAATTTCGTGGCGAGCACTTGGGGTATATATTTCAAAGCTTCAATTTGATTCCGTATTTGAGTGTTCGAGAGAATATTGCTTTACCAATTCAGCTGAACACTCGTCGCCGGGCTCGGATTGAGTCTGAAAATGTTGATAAATTGATTGCCGATATTTGTGATCGGCTTGGTATTTTGTCTTTTTTAGATAGAAGGGTGACGGAGTTGAGTGTTGGTCAGCAACAACGAGTCGCCGTAGCGCGAGCTTTGGTCGGACAGCCTGATTTAATTTTGGCTGATGAGCCCACCTCCTCTTTAGATATGGACCATCGTGAAAAATTTCTGAAATTGCTTTTTGAGCTTTGTGCTCAATACGGAACGAGCCTGTTATTTGTGAGCCATGATCGTAGTATTCAGCACCTGTTTTCTCGCACGGTGTCTTTGGGTGAAATCAACAAAACAACGGTTTTAGGGTAGTGAATATGGTTTTTTTGAACCTGGCATTAAAATCTTTAAAAAATAGAATGTACACTTCATTGCTGACAGTTCTGGCGATCGCTTTAAGTGTTGTGTTGTTGCTGTCGGTGGAGCGAGCCAAGCGGGCCGCTGAAGATGGCTTTACGCAGACGATCAGCCAAACAGATTTGATTGTTGGTGCTCGCAGTGGCCCCGTCGAGTTGATTCTGTCCACGGTATTTAATATTGGAAATGCAACTCACAACATCTCTTATCAAACATATCAGGAAATTAAAAATCATCCCGCTGTTGCCTGGACGATACCTTATTCTCTAGGGGATGGGCATCATGGCTTTCGAGTCGTCGGAACGAATCAGGACTTCTTTAAATATTATCGTTTTCGTGGTGATTCGAAGGTTGAACTCTCAGAGGGGAGAATTTTCACAGATCTTTGGGATGTTGTCATCGGCGCCGATGTGGCAAAGAAGTTAAAATATAAACTTGGAGATAAAATTATTGTTGCTCACGGAGTGACGAGAACAGAGGGTGTGCATAAACACGATGATAGGCCTTTTACAATTGTTGGACTGATGGCCGCAACGGGAACTTCTTTAGATCAGTCTGTGTACGTTAGCTTAGAAGCAATCGAGGGGTTGCACGAAGAGCATCATGAAGAGCATCATGAAGAGACTCAAAGCAAAAGAATCGACTCCGTGACCGCGTTTTTCTTGCGAACTAAGTCTCGAATTGAAACTCTGCAATTGCAACGTGAGATCAACACTTTTAAAAATGAACCTTTGCTTGCAATAATTCCTGGCGTGACCCTGAACGAACTTTGGCATAGTCTATCATATGTTGAGGGCGTGTTGAAAGCAATTTCAGGGCTCGTTGTTGTTGTCGGATTTATGGCAATGCTGATTGCTTTGACCACGAGCCTTAATGAGCGCCGCCGTGAGATGGCAATTCTTCGAGCTGTCGGGGGCAGCACCCGCCAGATTTTATTTTTACTTGTTTTCGAGTCAGCGATGTTAACTCTCGGAGGGATACTGTTGGGGGTTGGAGTATCGGTTGTCGGAATGTATCTTCTCCGGCCCTGGCTTGAGGCAGAACTTGGATTTTATCTTGTGGGCCCAATTTTGAGTCGCTCCGAGTTTTTATACATCGGAGCCATTTTTGTTGCCGGAATAATTGTTGGATTGATTCCCGCCTTTCGTGCTCAAAAATTAGCATTAAAAGACGGTCTCAGCGTTAACATCTAAAAGACTGTGTTTAGGCAGCCTCTTTGATTTTTACTTTGTCCGCACCCTCAGCTTCGTAGTCAGAGTAGGGGGTTTTGACTTCGATAGGATTTCCGTTTTCGATGTAACCCCGGACTTTGTACATTTTGAGCGCGTCGGATCGTCCTTTGACCTCGGCGGCGCCGGCATAGTCGAGAATAAAGTTATTACCAACGCGAGAAATAACATCATCGGAGACTAATAAGTCTGCGCCAAATGCTTTGGTGGAAGCTTCGATTCGAGAGGCCGTATTGACGGTGTTTCCAATGACCGTGTACTCCATTCTCTCGTCTGATCCGATTGTTCCAGAAATTGCGCGACCGGCATGAAGTCCCATTCCGATCATGATGGGATTTTCCCCCCGGGCGATACGCTTCTCGTTGAGCTCATTCAAGCCCTTGCGCATTTCTATACAAGCCCGGAGAGCCATTTGGGCATCTTGGTCCGATCCCTTGGGGGCACCCCAGATTGCCATGATCGCATCACCGATAAACTTATCGACGACTCCGCCATGACGATTGATTACGCCCACCATAATCGCGAAGTATTCGTTGAGCATTGCCACGACCTCTTCAGGTTTGCGTTTTTCTGAGAAGGCCGTAAAGCCACGAATGTCACTAAAGAAGACTACGACTTCTTTGTTTTGTCCGCCGACGCCAATATCATTGTTGATCAAGTCTTCGGCGACGGAGGACCCATGGAACTTACTGAAAAGATTTTTTACTTTATCACGTTCTTTTAAGCCATCTGTCATATGGTCAAAGGCAATTGCTAAGTCGCCGACTTCATCGTGGGACTTTACACTTGCGGTCGCTTTAACATCAAAATTTCCCTTAGAGACAACCTCGATAAGTTGAGCTAATTTTTCGATAGGAGATGTTAAACTCATCGAGAATAAGAAAATAAAAAATAGTGCTGCAGATAAAACCAAACCTGTGATGAAAAAGGCTTGGCGTTTGGCATCTTTTGCCGGCTCAAGAATCAGCTCTTCTGATATTTGAGATATGACGGTGACGCCAAAAGAAGTTTTGTTGTAGGCGCCAATAAAATAGGTATTGTTCTCAGGGTTCAAAAATCGCATCTGTCTTCGTGGTGTTTTCTCAGAAAGAGCTTTTGAAACTAGGGGAGAGGTTTTCATATTCACTCTTGCCATTGCCATTTTTTCATCTTGGTGGGCGATGAGCTCTCCGACTCTATCAATTAAAAAAGAATTTCGTTCAGAGCGCTCACTGAAGGGCTTTTGTAGGACTGAGAGATCGACGTCGATGAGTGCCACATGAGAAATTCTTCCTTGTGCGTCTTTGACAAGAGGAAGGCCAATCGTAAACATTGCCGGGCCCTTTTCGAAAGATGCATTTTTTATTTCAACGGCACCTTGGGCGACGGAGCGAACTGGGAACTGTTGTTGGTTGCGTATTCGGGCGATGTAATCGACGTCAAGGCCATATCCAGTTTTTAGATAAGCTTCTTTGGACCTGCGGGTAACGAGTTCGACCGTTGTTCCTTGGATTTTTAATATTTCCATTGAGATCAATCTTTTGTCTTTGGTAAAGTTTAGCTCGAACTCATCCGTCATGGATGCGCTTGAGGTGGTTGTTCTATACAAAATAGAAGCAGCGACTTTTGATTTGTCGACAATAGAGGAAAGGACGTTCTCGACTTCGGTTGCGCGGGAGGCTGCGAACGCCTGATTGCCGTACTCTTCTCGCTGCATCGAGCTTTTGGCGAAAATGTTGGAGGTCTGGAGAGCGATAGGTACAGTCGCAAAAAGTAAGACGACAACCGTCACTAGGACAAGTTTCGTTGATATAGGTATTCTCATAGAGCTCCCCCGTCGTTAAAATCCATATTCTGCATAAAAACTTAAATAATTTCCTGTAATACGTGTCTCATCAAATTCACCGGGACCTTCAGTGGCTGCTCCGGTCTTGTTGGCACGATAAGCCACTTGATCAATACGATGGGTTATACCCATTAATCCTGTAAATTGACTGCTGACTCGATAACTTCCCATGAGGCCAAGTTGATAGGACATTCGAGGTTCGACGTTGTTACCGTTTGGAGATTTAATCGTGAAGAGACTATAATATCCGTGCGTATTCACTTGAAAACCTAATTTGGGTGTAACTGAGTGCCAGTATTCGACTCCGAGGTGGAGGCCGCCAACTGCGGATTGAACAAAGCTAATGTCTGGACCTGATGTTGAGCCTGAACTCGGAGTTCCATTTATTTGGGGGAGTTCTTTATAATACAGTCCACCGATCAGTCGAGTTTCTCCGCGATCACCAGAGACATAGCGTGAGAGTCCATTCAGCTCTAACGAAGAGAAGGTGCGAGTCTTGTCGGAGATTGTAAAACCGCTCATATCAATAATTCCTAAAAATCCCCATTTATCGTCCTTGCTAAAAAAGCCGCCGCCGAGACGTCCCGTACCACCGAGAACTGTCGTTGTGGTGAGTCCGCCAGTTTCTGGAGTTTCCCCTCTGTATGTGATTTGAGTAATAAGGTAACTTGCGACTCCATACCAACCACTGACGCGGTCAATGGATTTTCGAACCAGGGCCGTGTATTCAGCAGCCGGGGAGCGGTTGCCATTGACGACTTTGAAGTTCACTTTTGAGACCTCAGAGGTTGTTCGCAGTTTTCCTTTTGCTTGAACATGAAGACTATAAGTTCCGCCAGGATTTTTCTGATCGAAATCAAGAGAATCCCCAGTGATATTTTCTTGAGCAAGAACCTTTTCCCATTTTTTTGTTGTGGGGTTCAGACGATTGAGTGTGACATCAAAAGTCTCCGCATTTTCTGGTCTTTGCCAGCGCACTTCTCTTACAAATTCAGTTTCGGGTGGTGTTATTTGAGGAGAGGGCAGCTTTTTTCCGATAACACTAAATTGAGCCGCAGTTGCAGATTCGCTCTGCATTCCATTCAGACCGCTGGCACTAATTTTTATTTGGTAGGTACGTGCCACAGGAATTTTTACGCTGTAGGAATTTTTTTTGATATTTTCTATAACCTGCGTTTTGCTATCATCCGAAGTTAGTTCGAACCGATACTCATCGGCTCCGCCGACGGGACTCCACTCGAAATTCTGAGTGATTTCGTCGGCGTCATCACCCTTTATTTCGGCATTATGGGCCGGTGAGATTAATTTGACGGGATCTAAATT
>JAMIQD010000219.1:0-19259 GCA_035914755.1 Pseudobdellovibrionaceae bacterium
TAATTTCATCGCCGTTTCGGTAAAAGCCAACAGAGAATCTTTGCCAGAGCTTCTCGATGCAAGCTTCTGCGCCTGAATAGGTGGGAAATCTGTAGACTGCGACTGAACTCATAAAAACCTCCCTTTCAATAAGTGGTGTTTATAATTCAATCGTGCACCGGTTGGTTAAACGTGTCCGGTAAAAAATGAAAGAGCACCGGAATGGAGCACCTTAGAGCGGGTTACGGAGTTCTAAATGACGCCCGCGTAAGGAATTGTGGCTTGAACTATTCCGGCGACACCATTTTTAAACCGATCACTGATCCAATCAGTGTGCACAAGAAAAAAACTCGACCGAGTGTGACTGGGTCTTTGAAAAACATCATGCCGACAACTGCGGTACCAGCAGCCCCAATACCTGTCCAGACGGCGTATGCCGTACCAAGTGGTATTATTTGCATCACTTTCCCGAGAAGGGAAAAACTAAGCGCCGCCGACACAAAAAATCCAATTAAATAGGGCCAGCGATCTAAACTGAATCCGTTTGATAGTTTCATCATAGAAGTAAACCCAATCTCGAAAAGCCCAGCTAGTAAAAGATAAATCCATGCATTCATTTTCATTCTCCTCTTTTAATTTGTTATGGCCACAACCCACGTTTTCCAACCCATTTTAGGGAAAAATGACTCCAAAATTCTTCATTTTCCTGAGTGCTTCGTTTTCGCTGTCCGGCAGTCAAGGATATACTGATTTTTCCTTGGTAGTAATTAATCGATGCGAAGTTCAGGCGTGCTTCTTCACCTGACTTCTCAAATGCATCATTAATAGAACCACCACCGAGAATCCATTTTTCTGATAACACAAATCCAGCTAAGATCGCATCGCTTTGTAGCCGGTCGCTCGCGGTCTTTCCTACGAGTCCGGATATTTGCTCAACGAAATCACGATTGCCTGAATCTTGTGAGTCAATCCATTCCCTTCGCATGAATCCACCGATAAAGAGCGGACCCACTGCGATTGGGAAACCTCCAAATGTGAACCGACTTCTTTCAAGTCCTCCATAGCAACTTGCCACTTTACAATCGTAATCATACCTTCCGTTGTCTGAGCGATGCTCATAGGTTTTTCCAACTCCCAAAATAATCCATGAAATGGGTGAAAGTTCTAGATCCATTGCAAGTGCATTTCTAAATGCCGAACTCTCAACCTTAATCTCTGGTCGCAAGTAGCCAAAGTTCCAGGGATACTGATCTGGTCTTGCAAATCCATCCTCGGGTAGACTTTTAAAAGGGTCTTCCCCCCAAATCACCACGCCATAGCCAACGCTTGCAGTCGCATTTGTCCAGTAAGACATCGAGCCGATGTCAACACCAGCGCGATAATCCAAATCAGCTAAAACTGGATGACTTGAAAATAGCAGTATCAAAATCAGTACTCTCTTCAAGCTCGTGCCTCGGATTGATTGGTTTCTTTATTGCGTTTAGAGCGAATCCAAATTTTTGCCTTTTCCACTAAAATCAAGAGCGAAGGAATAAAAATGAGTGTAAAAAGAGTCGAAGTGATTGTTCCGCCGACAATCGCTATACCCATCCCAGTTCTTTGCGCAGAGGCTTCGTTAAGTCCAATGGCGATTGGAATTGTTCCCGCAATCAATGCAAGGCTTGTCATCAAAATTGGGCGAAGTCTTCTCACTGAAGCAGAAGCAATTCCTTCTTTTGCCTCTTCAAGAGTCTCTTTGCCATTACTTGCATCAAGCCGTTCCTTGGCGGTATCGACGAGTAAGATTGAGTTTTTCGTTGCTACTCCGAGAAGCAACAGCATTCCAATCATTGAATACAAATGAAGACCGTCTTGCATAATCCAAAGACCAAAGAATGCTCCGCAAACCGCCAGAGGCAGAGTAACAATGTTTAAGAAAGAAAGCAGGAAGGACTCATAAAGGCTTGCTAAAACTAGGAAGAGAAAAACGATACCAAACAGGAGTGCTTTGCCGGTACTCGCCGCCATTTCGTCGTAGCTTTCCGCATCACCTTCAAACATGTATTTTAAGTCGGGATTTAATTTTTTCTCCTCGTCTAAAATTTGTTTCACGTCCTCAAGTGCTTTTGTAAGTCCTTTTGAACCTAAGTCAGCGCCGATTCGGGCGGTGTAGCTACGGTTAACTCTCTCGATTTTCGATGGACTTTCTAATATCTTAAAATCAGCGACCTGTCTTAGGTCCACCGGAACCATATTAATGTTAGGAACTAAGATTTCCTTTTGTCGATTGAGCCAAAGGTCAGACGGATCATTGGTTGTAAGCTTGATATCGTACTCGCGTCCATTTTCTCGAAGCTTGCCTACCTCAAGTCCTTCGATACGACCACGCACTTCAATTCCCGCAGTGCCAGGTGAAACCCCGAGACGTTGCGCTTGATCAGACTTCATTTCGACTTGGATCTCCTGACCACCAGGTCTTAGTTCCTGTGACGGCGAAACAAAAGAATCCAGCTCTTTCATCTTCGCAAACACGCGCTCTGTGATCGGCTTTAATTGTTCACGATCAGAAGTTTGAATCAAAAGACTAAATGGTCTCATCCCAGTGCCGCCGATGTCGTTAATCACAACGAGGATTTCTGAGCCAGGTGGAAGCTTTAGTCTTTCGCTAAGAGCTTTTCTTGTGTCGTCCCGAATTTCGCTAGGTTTCTTTTCACCACGCTCTGATTTCTTTTTAAGTTTTACGAACACATTCGCTACATGAAGCTCTTGTTGGGCGTTACCGACAGTCATGACTGTGGATTCAATTGGACCCACTCGTCTGACTTCGGCTTCAACTTGTTTTGCAGCTTCGGTTGTAGCTTGAAGACTAGTCCCAGATGGCATTTTAACTGTTACTGAAAACTCAGCACTTTCATCCGTGGGCAAAAAGGAACTCGGAAGAAAAGCCGCTGACCACGAGAAGGCGCCTGCGATGCCTACAACGACGGTGAGAGTAGTGATTGGATAGCGTAGAGTGTTTTTTAAAAGCGCCTGATAGACACGCTCGAGCCATGATTGAAAGTGATCAAACAATTGAACAAGTTTTCGAATCGGGTTTCTTGTTTTCGCATGAATGTGGGAAACTTTTCCGCCCCAATAAGCAGAAAGCATGGGCGCTACCGCCATCGCATCAAAAAGTGAAATCAACATTGCAAAACAAATCGTCAGTCCAAATTCTCTAAAGAACTGTCCAACCGTCCCTGTGAGAAATGCGACGGGTCCAAACATCGAAAGAACTGCCGCAGTCACCGCAACAACTGCCATCGCAACTTCATTGGCACCGTCAACAGCAGCCACTTTTGGTTCTTTACCAGCTTCAATTTGTTTAAAGATATTTTCTCGAACAACGATGGCATCATCAACAAGAAGACCCACACAAAGGCTTAAAGCGAGAAGCGTGAGAATATTGATCGAAAATCCAAATAGCGCCATGAACACAAAGGCACCTAGCAAAGAATTTGGAATCGCAAAACCAGTGATTATCGTTGATCGTAAAGACCCTAAAAAGAAATAAACAACGATAACGGTGAGTATAATCCCGACGACAATGGATTCCCAAACGTCAAAAACTGAGTCTCTGATGAGCTGACTACCGTCACGAGCGATCGTCATCTTAGGACCACCGGATGCTTGAAACTGCTCACTGAGTCGTTTCACTTCGTCTTTGGCAGAATCAGTTACAGCAATAGTATTTGCTCCGGATTGTTTATAGATTTGTGCGACAATACCTTCTTTTCCGTTCATGAAGGCTTTAGTGCGCTCCTTTTCGGTTGTGTCCACAACACGACCCATATCCTTCACGCGAGTTCCTGATTCTTGATTGGCAAAAGAGACGAGCTTTTGTTCAATATCGGAGAGCTTTTCAAACTGCGCCAGTGAACGAACGCCCATTTCTTTATCGCCCAAGTTAAGGCTTCCGCCTGGTACGTTCTGTCCGCTATTTTCCAAACTTTGAGCAATGGACAGAAGTGGAATTCGGTAATCAGCTAACTTTTTTGGATCAATCTCAATATGAATTTCTCGTTTTGTCCCGCCAAGAATATCGACTCGTCCAACCTTAGGAACCCGAGCAAGAAGTGGCTTTAGATCTTGATCCGCCCAGTCTGTTAATTCTGATCGGCTCATTTTGTCTGACTCGATGAAGACGGTTAGAATAGGTTGATTGGATGGATTCATCCTTTCAATAATGGGTTCTTTTGCTTCTTTCGGAAATTCTCCCTTTGCAAGAGCCACACGGTCTCTTAATCGCTGCTCTAAAGTATCCAGCGGAAGTCCGGGTCTAAATTCAACAAGCACAAGGCTCAAGGAATCTTGGCTTGTGGCTGTGATTTTCTTGAGCCCTTCAAGTGTCGCAAGTTCATCTTCAAGAGGTTTTGAAATCGAGGTTTCAACCTCTCGAGGACCAGCGCCCGGATAAAGAGTCGAGATCGTAATGAAGGGCAGATCACTCTCTGGTAAGAGATTGACCGGCATTCCTCGCATGGCTTGAAAACCAGTGAACAGAAGAAGTATCACGATGCTTGTAATAAAAATGGGGCGCTTGACCGCTAATGCTGGAATACTCATTTTTCCTCCGGTGATACAAAAAGACGAAGCTGTGAAATCGCATCTAACTTAGAAAATTGAAGAGCCAGAAGTGTGAGTTCACTCTGTGAATAGTCTTGCTCTGCTCGAATCACATCAAAGGTTGAACCCCGTCCTAGGCGCTGGCGACTTCGTTCTTCTTTAAGCCTCTCAGATTGAGCTTTAAGTAGTTGCTCGCTCGCAAGAATTTGAGCATCTAACAGTTCGAAACTTTTTCTTAGTCGATTAAGCTGTGAATCAGATTCGGTTCTTGCCCTATTCAAACTCGCTTCACGAGCCTGAATGCGATACCTACTAGCTGCTGAGGCTTTGTCGACGCTTCCGAAGTCCAATGGCATTTCGAAATTGAGTCCCAGGACAACCTGCGAGCAGGAATCTGTTGAAGTGCATCGCCTTGTATCGTTGAGATCGCTTTGTTTCGTGAAACTTGCAAACCTTGTGGAAAGATCGAGCTTCGGCTTTAAAGCTTCTAGCGCCCGCTCAAGACTTTTCTTTTCGGCATCGATTAATTGTTCCTGTGCTCTCAAATCAAGACGGACAAATGTCGCCTTAATTGATGTTTCCCGTGAAACTTTAGAGAGCACTTCTTTAACGCTTGAGAGAGTAACTTTTGTATCGAGCGGAAATTCTCGAATGGAGTTGAAATCCCTTAGTGCGTCCTCGTACTCAAGTTGCTTTCCTTTGAGTTCTAGCTCGCGTCCGGCAAAAGCTGCCTGACTTTCAGTTAAATTTGATTTTTCAAGTAAACGGGAACCCACTCTGGTTCGCGCCCATGACACGAGCTTTTCTCCTTGATCAACCAAACCACTCAAGACCTGAACTTCTTCTTGCAGTCGGCTTAGTCGGTAGTAAGTACTTTCGGCTCGATGAATAGTTGATTGGTAATCAAAGTCGGCTTGAAAGCCCTCGGCTTTTGCTTGTGATTTGATTGCAGACTTTTGCAAACGTAGATCACGTCCAAAGCCGTTTTGCCAAAGCGGAAGTTTCAGTTCGAGGTTGTAGCTCTGAAGATCAATTTGTTCTTGTCCTGGTTGAACAAAAGAGGAACCAAGAGTTCTTTGCTGATCGTGTGAAAAATAGAGCCGACCTTGTACGCCGAAATCAGTTTGTGATTGAAAACCTGACTGAAGGGTTTGCCCCCTTCGATCTGTGCCTTGCAGGTCACCTAAAAGCGTTGGAGACTTGTCCCGGGCAACTTGAGCGCTCGTAAAGAACTGAGGAGATGTAAGAACCGCTGCTTCCGAATCTCCAGTTTCGGAGGCTTTCTTACTTAAGTTTGCAGACTCAATGCTCTGGTTTTTTGATTCTACTTGCTTCAAATACTCTTCGAGACTGATCGCAAAGCTAGTGCTCGAAAACAATAGGCAAATACTCCAAGAGAAAATCAACAATAGCCTCCTGGTGTTAGCACGGGCTTTTTCTAGCGTGTTCATGGAGCTACCTCATCTTTCCTTAAATCATAAACATTCATTTACAATATATTATTCACGACCACATTTTGCAAATAAATATTTACATTAAAAAAATAGTGTGCTAATTTAGAGCATAAGTAATTGAATTTACTTATGCTTCAAGGGAGTAAAGTTGGCTAAGTCTCAAAAGAAAACACGGAGAGTTGGACGCGGACCAGGTCTACATAAACGACCAGACCGAGTTGAGAGCGAGCAGAAACTCATCGAAGCTGGAATCGATGTGTTTTCTGAGTATGGCTATGATGGTGCTAGTGTTCAAAAAGTTGCCGAAAGATCCGGAGTCAATGTTTCACTCATCAGCAGGTATTTTGGAAACAAAGAAGGATTACTTTATGCAATAGCAAAACTATACGCAGAAGATATTCAAACTCGACGCTTCGAGTACCCTCCGCAAGATACCGTGGTCGAAGAACTCTTAGCCTACGCGAAAGCTGATCTCGAAGATAATTTAAAACATAAGGATATGCTCAGAGTTCTCATAGGAAGATGCGCTGTCGATGAGAAGTTTCGAATAGAAACGCTTAAAAATATTCCTCTCGATCAAATTGATCCGTTTCTTGATGAGCGTCTGCATCGATTAAAAAAGATGGGGAAAATAGATCCAAATGTTGACCTCAACGAAGTCCAACATGTCCTTGGGTTTCAGTTCTTCGCCACTATTTTTCTGTCAAACATGATTCTAGCTTTTGATGAGAAACGCACGCTTGAGCTTCTGACTCACTTTGTCGAGATCTACTCGCGAGGACTTAAATATGATCCTTAGACAAGGCTTGGATCTGAAACCGCTTTGTCCACACCAAACCGAGCTATTCATTAACTCGTATCATGTAAAAAGCGTGATGGGATTTCCGATCTATTTAATCGAGGTGACGGGTTGTTCTAGAGCGGGTTCCGTTCGTCAAACTAAAATAGTTTTGATACCATTATACTGTTACGTGGTGACAAAAACTTTTTAACTAGGAGATGAAATGGCTCGAAGCCCAATCGCCATTCAGGACGGATTTCTGTACCAGGCGTACTATTTCTGGCTGAAAGCTGCTCGCCTATTTAAAAGCCAGTCAAAAGTGAAACTAGTCGGATATGAGATCAATGGCTATAAGGCGTTTGACGACGTTCACGTTGAGTACAATGAGCCGGAACGTTGTGGGCGCGGTGAAAAAATCGAGCGAGATTTTTTTCAACTTAAATTTCATGTCGATCATAATGGAAGCATCGGTTACGAGGATCTGATTGACCCAGAATTCATCGGCGCTAAGATGGATTAGTTTGGAAAAGCGTTTACAGGACCAGGACTCAAGTCTGTTGAAGGATTGAGTCACGGACTCTCTCGTTCGAGAATTTTGTTACCACACAACATTCTACGAATAGAAAGAAGAGTCCGATGACCCAACAACAATACGTTATAAATCGCAAAGTGAACATTGTCGAGCTTGCCCAGACCTTGGGGAACATCTCTCAAGCATGCCGAAACCTCGGCGTATCGAGGCAACATTATTACGACATCAAATCAGTGATCGCCGAAGACGGAATCGAAGGACTTTTAACGAAGTCTCGAAGAACGCCGCGCATGGCAAATCGATTGAGCCCAGAAATTGAGAAGCAGATCCTAGACTATTCGTTGGAATTCCCGACGCACGGGCAAGTGCGAGTCGCGAATGAGTTGAAAGCGAAGGGAATCAACGTGAGCGATGGTGGTGTGCGCGGAATTTGGAGCCGGCACAGCTTGCTGCGGAAAGGCGAACGTTTAAAACGTTTAGAGAAGTGGGCTGCGGAATCAAATGGTGTTCTGACGGAGTCGCAGGTGATTGCGCTCGAGAAGGCAAAAGACGAGAAGCAGGCGCATGGAGAAATCGAAACTTTTCATCCAGGCTTTTTATTTGGACAGGATACCTACTACGTCGGCTACATCAAAGGTGTCGGGAAAATATATCAGCAAACTGGGATCGACACTTTTTCGAACGTTGGCTTTGCGAAGCTGTACACGGATAAAACTGCGATCACTGCGGCGGACTTTTTAAACGACAAAGTATTACCATTTTTTGACAGCGAGCAGATGCGGGTACTGCGCGTTCTGACTGACCGCGGGACCGAGTACTCGGGCAAGGTGGAACAGCATCCGTACCAGCTGTTTTTGCACCTAAATGACATCGAGCACTCGCGAACGAAAGCGTACCACCCGCAGACTAACGGCTGCACCGAAAGACTCAACCAAATCATCCAGGACGAGTTTTACGCGGTGGCCTTCAGAAAGACCCTCTACACGTCGCTCGATCAAATGCAGGCTGACCTCGATGCGTTCATGACGTCTTACAACGAGCGCCGCACGAACCAAGGCAAGCGGTGCCAGGGTCGCACGCCGAAACAAACGTGGGATGACGGTTACGAGCTGTACAAAAAATACGTGATTGAAAAAACGGAGGTGACGCCAGAACTAGAAATGATCTAACTCGAAAACCTCTCGAACGAGGGCGCGCTGTAAACGCAATTCTCAACTACCGCAATTCCTACAGCGTTTGCAAACACTTTGCAGTTCTAACCACGACTTCGCAAAAATTAGCCGTTTTCAGTTATATACTCCCTGGGTTATCAATCCCGACGATCCTCTAGCTGAGTTAGTTAGCAATAACGAAGGCGAAATTCGCTTCGATAAATTGGGTACTGGTGGACCCGCCTCAAAGTTTGGTAAAGTTAGAGAAGCTTGGAAAAATCACCTGAAGCTCTCCACCGACGCTGAACTTTATGACATACTAAGACCTCTACGCATTCGCAGAGGTGAAGACCTACAAAGGCTCAGGCAGCTAGTTAGTGAGCGTCTAGAAAACGTTGGTCTCAAGCCAATTGACTTTTCAAAGACGACCGATGAATACCCGGGTTTGATTTTCAGACTTAGCAAAGAAGGGCGCGATACATTCACGCGTGAACAACTCCTAGAAGAGCTCAAGCGCGATGGTCTAGTTGTATCCCCACAACCAAGTAAATCAACAGTAAAGCAGTTTGCCATCCGTAGCTTTTTTAGAGCTTATGATTTTTTGGAAGATGATTCTGATAGAATACTCGCGCTTGAAACTGCGCATTTTGAAGGTCGCTTTATTCTAGATCCGGCTTTGTGGAATAAAGATATCAGAGATGAGATCGTCAATTTTGCAAATGCGAACTTCATTCAGAAGAACTCACCAATGGATCTTCATCTGGATGTTCATTCTTCGCTAGCAATAGCGATTGGCTCTCTCGTTTCCTTGAAGTCGATGGTAGATGTAGCACCTGTTCAGAAATTTAATTTTAAAGATCACGTGTGGCGAGTTTCTGACCAGCCTGCTCCTACGGAGAATTTGAGAGCTGAGTCTGTCACATGTAGCTCTGGTCCGGACGTGGCAGTTCTTATAAACATCACTAGATCAACAACCGAAGATGTAAAAAAATATATTGTAGCGGAACTACCGGATGTGGGTGAACTGCTAGTTTTAGAGCCTCAAGATGGTTCAGGGCAACATGCGATTCGTGATGCTGACCATGCCTGGAAAATTGCTGAGCAGGTCAGCGCTAAGCTTAGTGCAATACGTTCAAGGGTGGGCAATAAGCCATCGATCCACATTTTTAACTCCGCACCGAATGGACTTTTATTTTTTATTGGAAGAATGGCGTCGCCGGCTGGCACACTAAAGATTTACGAATTTGATTTTGAAAAGAAGCGGCACGGAAGTTACGAGCTTTCAGTGATACTTCCTTGGAAATAGAGGATTAAAAATGGAATTAAAAAGTTATTTCGAAGATTTTCTATCCGCGATTCGTCCAACTGACGAAGACGAAGTAAAATACCAAGAGGCGCACCACGAACTACGCGAAAACTTAAACGCTGATCCAACAATCTCAGCTCTTTTAGTGAATACGTTTCTTCAGGGTAGCTACAGACGAAAGACAGCAGTTCGCGTTGACGAGAATGATAAATCGGATGTGGATGTGGTTGCTGTTACCACAATTCCACAGGAAGCAACTCCGAAAAGAGTTGTCGAGCTCTTCACGCCCTTTCTAAACAAGTATTACAAAGGTAAGTGGAAGACCAATAACCGATCGTTTGAGATCACTCTAGATAGTGTAAAACTGGATCTAGTCGTGACGGCAGCCCCGTCTGAAGCCGATCAGGAAATTCTTAAATCCGGCTGGGCAGCTGCTACAACTCCGCCCGAAGAAAGCCTTCAAAAATCTGAATCTATCAAGAGCTGGATTGCAGAAAGTTCCAAAGCTCAGTTTCGAAAAGATGGACTCGTGGAATTACTAGCTGAGGCTGCTGCTGCAGGCTGGAAAACTGAACCTCTATTGATTCCCGATCGTAAAATGGGCGAATGGGATAAAACACATCCGCTGGCTCAGATTGAGTGGACTTGGGAAAAGAACGCCAATTGTAATACACATTATATCAATGTGGTAAAAGCGCTGAAATGGTGGAAGAAAAATCACCAGTTGCTGAGCAAATACCCTAAAGGATATCCACTTGAGCACCTCATAGGATATTGTATCGATGACGGAACTGAATCAGTTGCTAAGGGTGTAGTGAACGCGCTCGAAGGAGTAGTTTCTGAATTCGAAATTCACTACCGTAACAATACTAAACCTGAACTTTCAGACCACGGGGTCCCTGAACACGACGTTCTTCACCAAATTTCGATTGATGACTTCAGAAACTTTTATAAGCACGCATCTGAAGCTGCGAAGACGGCTCGGTCCGCTTTAGTTTCATTGGACAAAGCAGAAAGCATTCGATTGTGGCAGAAGCTTTTCGGAACAGATAGATTTCCTGGAGCAGATGACGATGACGGCGGCGGAAAGAAGTCCGGCGGATATACTCCGCGAACCGAAGTGAGTGACCCCGGCAAGGGTCGCTTCGCTTAAGCATGCATACACGTGAAGCTCCTCAAGCACTTCGAGCCGGGCGCAGAGCCCTCGACGGTTTGGAAAACTGTCGAATGCTAACGTCTATTACGTGGCTTGAGTCCAAAAAGCGATGGCATTTAAAGTTGCGGTTAACAAGCACCGGTTCTTTGTACATACCTGCGGAATCAGACTGGGAGCTTCTCCTCGACGAATCTTATCCATGGGGTGAGATAAGATTTTATCCGAGTGCAACAAACTCAGTCTCGGTTACATTTCCTCACCAATCATTTAATTATGCGCCAACAAAGGATTCGGACTGGAGGCAGGGGCACCCCTGCCTCGATACTGATGTGGCTTCGCTCAATCGTGTGGACATTGATAGCGAGCCCATGACTCCTTCTGGTCGACTTCTTTGGCATGTTCACCGACTATCTCGTTGGCTAGAACTTGCTGCTTCGAATACCTTACTAGCTTCGGGTGATCCTTTTGAGCTTCCTGTTTTTCCAACGTTTTCAGCTCTGGACCTAAAAGTGGCGTTTAATGAGAGCCCTGAGACGTTTGATTTCTGGAAGAAAGAAATTGGTAACTCCGGCATCTGTCAGCTTTTTCCATACTTTCAAACCGGTAAGGGAAAACCTGCGACAAACGTTTTCGTTCTGCGCAAATTTGAATCAGAGTCGGGTGAAAAACTTCATTTAACGTGGGGGTCAGAAATTGAAGGACGCTTCTCTAGAAAGCAATCTGTATTCGCGCCGTGGATTTTGTTAAAAGAAACACCAACTATCGTCGCATGGCAGGTGCCTCAGACCTGGACGGAGCTAGCCGAAGTTTGCAGGAAGCAAGGCACGGAGATCGAGCAGGTGCTTTACACCTACTTGAATGACCTACGTGATCAAAGCGACAGGTTTTTTCTTTTTGGTATGCCAATTCCCAAAAAGGTCGGCGAAGCAAACTCTCAAATTCATTGGCAGGCGCTCAGGATTCCCCCAATTACTGCGAAAGATCGTGTGCCTAAGGGTTTCCGGAACAACAAGCAGGGTCGCTACTATCGCGATATGCAGGATTTAGGCAGAATTCTTAAGAGTGCTTGCGTTTGGGTTCCGTCAGAAAACTGGAGCAAGCAAGAAATCACGACGAGAGGTACTTTTTCCCTACAGCTACAGAATCTCAAAACTGCTGTTATCGGGTGTGGAGCAATGGGATCATATCTCTCAGAGTCACTCGTGAGAAATGGTATAGGAAAAATCGTACTGACCGACGGTGAAACACTATCTATCGGCAATCTTACGAGACACACACTTGGAACGGATGAGATTGGAAAATACAAGACTATTGAGTTAGCAAGAAGACTAAATAAAGCATTTCCGCACTCTACTACAGAGATTATGAATGCCGGCTTTCCGCCTGTTGGCGAAGCCAACACAGAGCTAATGCGTTCCGCAGATATTGTCGTAGATTGTACCGCGTCCGATAAGCTTATCTTTGAGCTTGCAAAGTTTGATTGGAAAACTGAGCGATCATTTTTTTCTTTTTCCCTTGGACTCAATGGCAAGAGAATGTTTGCTTACTTCTCTCGGAGTACAATTTTTCCATTAGTGGAATTCCGAAAGCATTTAACGCGTTGGCTTGTTTTCGAGAAACATAGTATCGGCTCAAACCATCCTAGAGAAGGCACTGGCTGCTGGCACAGCGTATTTCCTGCTCGAAGCGATGACGTCCAGCTGTTTTCTGCAACTGCAGTAAAGTTTATGGAGGAATGTCTCACAAGGAGTTCAACGAGTGAGTTCGCAGTTTTTGAGCAAAATTTTGAGAAATCTCGTTTCATGGGTATACAGAGGCGCTATGATCCAAGTTGAAAACAAGACTTACGTGTCTTTCGACAAGACCTTTGGAATTTCCGTCTCATCGACTGCTTTGGAATCGATTCTTCAGCACTGTAAAAAATCTCGAAACCTGGAAACAGGCGGAATTCTGATCGGCAAATATTCTGATGAGCTCAATTGCGCATTGGTCAGCCGAGTTACAGGTCCGCCGAGAGATTCGAAGCAAACCGCCATCACTTTCGAGCGTGGAACCCATGGACTGAAATCTTTGCTCGAGACCTGTTTCACGGAATCTCAGACATATTATCTTGGCGAATGGCACTTCCACCCGCAGTCATCGCCTGAACCGAGCGGAAGAGATCTTGCACAACTTCAAGAGATTGCAAATTCCGATCGATTTAAGTGTCCCGAGCCAACGCTACTAATAATTGGTGGAGACCCGTCAAGCGATTGGACCTTGTCCGCTCATATAGTGTTTAAAACCGGCTCTGCAATTCGATTGCATGAGCTAATTGATGAGTCATCTTCATCTCGTATAACGAAAAAACATGAAGAATGAACCAGATCCAAGAGTTCGATACGCTCAGAAAGTTATCCAGGTTAGGAATTTTTGGATTTGATCATAAGTGGAATGTTTCCCGCGACATAAACTAATCCGAGCAACCCAGCACTATTTATCAAGAGTCGAGATAGCGAGTCGTTGAAAGTGGAAGCCCCGTCTTGTTCCCAGAGGAGGTGCAAAATGATGTGAACAAGCGAAAACGAGGCGACAACAATTCGGGTCCATCTTTGGCAGGTGATTGAGGAAAAAAATGAGAGCCAAAAAACTGCAAAAAACAGAGGCGCATGTCCGAAAATGAAGATCGATCTTCCCAATTCGTCGTCAAGTTTTTCTAGAATGGGAAGAATTCTCCATTCATGCTGAACCACTGCATCGAGCTCATGTGTGAGCAGTAAGCCAAGAATCGCGCAGTAAACTAATGAGTAAGCATTTTGCTTTGAAATCATCGTATCCCTACCGGCATCAGATCGGCTTTAGGCTTGTACATGTTTGTTGAATTATTGAACTCGATCTGCCTCAAGGTTATAACTTCTATCCAATTAAAGCCATTTATGACTCGCTAAGTTGTAGCCTTAGGTATATCCAACGCACGCAGTTCGAAACTCCTCCAACTGGGCGCACCAACTGTCAAAGTATTCGAACCCGATTTTTCAAAAAAATGAGCTCCCAAGCGATGAGCCCCAGAAGGGGCCGGGCCAGCGGCCGAGAGCTGCGATTCCCGCTGATAGTGGTCCTTATCGACGATCCAGTGGATTTTAACCGACTCCGTTCCAACCTCGATCTTTCGAATGAACTTTTGCAGGATCATTTTCGTCTGATCGGGGCCGGCCGTCTTTAAAAACTCCCGGTAGTGACTCGAAAACTCCTGAAACGATGAAAGCCCAACAAGTCGACTCAGACTAGTTTTCCCATTGGCTTTAAGTTTCAAAAGTGATCCCTCGTGCTCTCGCTTTACGAGCTCAAGTCTCGCCATTTGCTTATAGATGGGCTGCGCCGAAACGGTCTTTGGAAGCTCAGCAAGCCTCTCGGCAAGGGCTTCGATCTGGCTATTAATGCCAAAGAGCTTCGCTTTGAGTCGCTCCTCGTCTTTTCGTCGTGGGTTTTCTTTGTGGTGAGCTTCGACGCGTTTTAAAAGCTCACGCATGAACCGTGGGTCAGTGAGAAGTGTCTGCACTTTCTCGAGAACGAGTGGCTCGAGTCTCTTTGCTGGCACGCGGTGCGGAGCACACTTGAAACTTTTCTTTGTTAAAGTCGCATCACGTTTCGTTGCCCAGACATGCTCGTAGTAGCCAACCTTGCCGCCATTCCCAGTCGCTGACTTTCCAGACATCGCACTCTTACAGGTCACGCAGTGACAAAGTCCCGATAACACATACGGGAGTTTTCGGCTCGATTCGGGCTTAAGGCGTCTTCGGTTCTGATCCAAGACCTGTCCCACGCGGTGAAAGATGGTATCACTCACAATCGCAGGCCAAACCGCGCGAACTTCTTTTGCTTCGCCTCGGTGTCGGTAGGATTTAATTCCAAGATAGGTCTTGTTTCGAAGCAGAGCTTGCAGGTTATCGACTGTGAAATGACCGAGTCTTGCTTTTGAGCCGCCGCCTTGTGTTGAGCGCTTAAGCTTGTAGCCATTTTCATTGAGCCACTTAGCCGTTTTCGAAAGTGTGCCTTCTCGTAAAAAACTGGTGAACGCCGCATGGACAACTCTCGCCATCTCGGGATCAAGCTCAAGGTATCCAGGTCGCTCTTCGATGATTCGGTAGCCTAGCGGCACCATTCCGCCATTGTAGAGTCCACGCGCGGCACGGGCTGCGATACCGGCTTCAACGCGTTCGCTCGTCTGCTTTCGCTCAAACTGAGCAAGGTTCATCAGCTGAAAGAGCACCATCTCACCAGCGGCGGTTGTCGTGTCGAAGTCCTCACGTAGGCTCGTAAAGCCGCAGGCATGATCGCGCATCATGTCCCACATCTCGATAAAGTCGCGGGTGTTTCGCGAAAGCCTTGAAAGCTCGGTCACCATAACAAGATCCACTTCGCCGCTTCTTATCGCGCGAAGAAGCTCTTGAAGTTTTGGCCGCTTCATATCTTTGGCCGAGATTCCGGCATCAATGTAGACGCCTTGAATCTCTCCGAAGCTTCCAATTCTGTTTTTATATTCGACGGCCTGTCTGAGCCGATCCTCTTGGTTACGAATCGACCCTTCAGGATTTTCCGCCTGCTCCTCAGTGGAGACGCGGATATAGAGCGCGATTTTAAATGGCTGGCCTTTTTGCTTTTTAAATTCTTTCACTGGTTCCCGTCCTTTGCTGCGACGTGGGTCGCAATGGTTTCAGGAGCCAAAGATCTGTTCGCGGAGAGCTGGCAGAAATGACGATAGACAAGCTCCGCCATTTCATCAAGTCGTTGATCCATTTCCTGACGAGTAGCATAAGTGGATAAGACCTCGATCTCTGGACTCACATCCCAGATCTTCCTCATCCGTTACCCCTTTCTTATTTCACTATTGTTTCTTCTTCGTCTTTGAACTCATCAAAACCGGTCATCCTCCCGCAGCCCCAAGTCCCGTCTTCGTGACAACTCTCAACCGTAAACATCGATAGATGTAGGGTGGGAGTTGTCACGAAGCTTTAGAGGGACCAAGGGCTGCAGGAGGGCTTCGTTAACAGGTTGGTTTGCCAGGGGAAAATAAGAAAAGTGGTGAGCAAAACGTTTGAGCGGTTCTATATGGTAGGCTCTATACCGAGCGCGCTCGGTATATCTCTTCGCAGGATGCTTTTAGTTTCGACGAGTTGTTCTTGATCGTGTCAAAAACGAAACAAGCAGTTGATGAAAAAGCGGCTACGCGTATCGTTCAGTCGTGAATTAACTTTTGAACTCGGCGGCTTTTTGGTTTAATATTCATGACCACGCGGATCTTGAAGTCGGATCTTTTTTGAAAATGTGTCGTCTCTGTTTCATAGGTTCACCTCCTGGAATCTCAATTTATAATAGTGCACGGGCTGCGCCTCTGGCGAAATGAGCGTGCGTAAGTAGTGGCAGGTGCTATCCGGCGGAGTGGTCCGCCAACCGGAACTGTGGCGGACCAGCATCACTTAAGTCGACAATAACCTAACCACTGCTCAAGCGAGAGCCAGATCGCTTACGATCAGACGCATGGCGAAAACGAACGTTTAAATTGTCAATTGTGACGGTTTTGAGACCGCCCTAGGTCAAACTGGATCAGTTTTCGCGACTAGCCTCACCGGTATTTGACCGTTTATGATGTTTTCATTTTCAACGAAGTTCAGTTTTTCGCCCTACTCTGCCTGTGGTGTAAAACTAGTTCTTGAATGATTCGATTCAACAATTCAGATGGCGGATTGCTGATTGTCATTTTATTAATGATCACTTCCATTTTGCTTGTAATGAAGATGATAGATCTGCTCTCTCGGTTCTCAATTTTCACTCGAAGTCCACCGACCACAGTTTTTTTTACGTATGGCAGCTGGGTCATTTTATCTAGGTCACAGCTTGTCACTGTAAAGTGGCTTTGTGCTCGGCGTTCGATATCCTTTTCCGTCACCGGAACGTAAAATTGCGTTTCTAACGGAATGAAATGAATATCATATTTTCCGCACGTTTTGGCGGCTACGGGTTGGGTGGAGTGAATCAGGCTCGCTAGCGCTACAGAGAGCAATGGTAGGAGTATCAATATCGTGTCCTCTTGTATTTTTCAATTGGCAGCATAATCGGATTTTCAAATTCTATAACATTACCCATTGAGTCGGGTGTGCCTTCATCTTCTCCCCCTAAAAGATGACCTAGCTCGTGTGCCATAATACGGGCCGTCGATGCCCGCTTTTGGCCGCGATTTGTGTCAATTGTAGGATTGAAATTAGGGTCGATTGAAACCGTATCGCCTTCTTGATACGCATCGTTCTCGCACGTAGCTTTCAGGTAGTAAATCTTGTCTGAATCATGAAGCTGTTTCAAAACTTGGCGGCCCTTGCGGCTCCTCATTAGAACTTTAATGACGGGTTCGAATGCGGCTCGAGAGGCCGCGTCTTTGTACCATAGCTTGAGTCCGCTTGGATCTACCAAGTTCGACGGATTGTTCCCAACATACGCGTACAAGTTTCCTTGTCCGCCGTTGAACAAAATTGGATCGCGTGCTGTCCATCGCCCCACTTCAGGATCATAATCCCGTGCTCCGAAGCGGACGAGTCCAGTTTCATGATCAAAGTGTCCGCCGGCAAAACCGAACGGTTGAAAGCCAGGGTTCGTGTTCACGAGGACGCGGCCGAACTCGTCATAGTGAATCGCCTGAGCAATAGCGCCAGAGCTCGCATCGATGACAGCCTTCACCGATCCAAGATTGTCTTTTGCAAAGTAGTAGAGATGTGTTCCGCGAATCATATAGTCGGGCGAGTGCTCCTGCGAGGCATAGACGAAATGTGATCTCAGTGCGCCGCCCGGCTCAACTTCAGCGATGAGGCGTCCACTCACGTCGTGCAGGTATCCGGTCTGCAGCACGCCATCAACGGTGCGAGTGAGTCTGTGGCCTTCTCCATCAATACCGTAGCTGATGGTACGAGCGCCGTTGAGAATGGCGCGGGTGAGTTGTCCGCGCTGGTCGTATGTGAGGGTGATTTTTTGACCTGTGACGATATTTTCTTTTTCTAGGAGATCGCCGTGGTCGGTGTATGTGAACTTGAGATCGCCTTGTGTGAGCATTTTGTCGTCGTTATCAAATGTTGTCGACGTGATCGTACCATTTCGGTTGACCGAGATGCGGTTCCCACGACTGTCGTACGTGTAGTTTGAAGGCTCGCAGTTGGACCCAAAGCAGCTCGCTAGTGAGCTGAGTCAAAGTATGAGTTGGGGGCCTTGACAGCGTCTGGATGAGTCGTACCGTCCGTACCCAGCCGCACTTGAGCAATCGTTGCAAATGACTAATTTTCTGGATGTCCCAACTTAATGCCGCAACTAGCGCAGCGAGGAAAAAAGATGATCCCTCCAGACGTCGGAAAGAACTGCCTTTTGCAGCTGGGACATTTCAACTTGAATAAGGGGCGCAGAGTACAGATATAAATAGCAGCACCATATCCCAACAGACCGATGACATCCAGAGCGATTGACTGAAACTGATTGTGTATGAAGTAAATTGGTAGGGGAAATGCAATTAGCATCAGGAGATAAATCGCCCTGATCTTATAGAACTGAGTCCACTTTAGTTGCTCACTCATTAATTTCCTGTCTGCCTAATCGGGGCGCCGATATTAGTCATATTGGAGAAACCAAAAAAAGAAGCTCCAAGAGACGGTCCGCTGAGTGAAAATGTGGGGCCGGCCTGACTACCGCTCACCGTAAAACCGCCAATCGGAGAGTCAACGCCAAATCCGAGTGAAGTGCCGGCGAGGTCTCCCAGGCATCGTGCGTTTGGCGTAAAGGAGACTTGGAATCCGCGACCGAATGATGCACCAAGTCCCGCGTTCCACTGAGATGACTGGAACGAGTT
Organism: Pseudobdellovibrionaceae bacterium; assembly: GCA_035914755.1. Lineage (GTDB taxonomy): Bacteria > Bdellovibrionota > Bdellovibrionia > Bdellovibrionales > Bdellovibrionaceae > JACMRP01. The sequence goes on from JAMIQD010000219.1 coordinate 18,805, forward strand.
AACTTCATTAATGCTAAAACCAGTTCCAGAAATCGCAACGCCAACGGAAATGGATGCGCCGCCGGTAAGTACAAATCCCGATAAACTGAATCCTATTTGGAGTGCCCAGAGTCCGCTCGGATCGACTCTATTGATTGAGTCATTCTCGACATACGAGTACAAGTTACCTTGCCCACCATTAAACAAGATTGGATCTTTACTCAGCCAACGTCCCACTTCAGGATCATAATCCCGTGCTCCGAAGCGGACGAGTCCAGTTTCATGATCAAAGTGTCCACCGGCAAAACCGAACGGTTGAAAGCCAGGGTTCGTGTTCACGAGCACGCGGCCGAACTCGTCATAGTGAATCGCCTGAGCAATAGCGCCAGAGCTCGCATCGATGACAGCCTTCACCGATCCAAGATTGTCTTTTGCAAAGTAGTAGAGATGTGTTCCGCGAATCATATAGTCGGGCG